>NZ_JBBBNV010000028.1:0-6848 GCF_037137075.1 Paenibacillus sp. y28 | reverse complement strand
ACCGCGCTCCGCGCCGGATAGCATCGCGCTCCGTGCCGGATAGCATCGCGCTCCGCGCCGGATAGCACCGCGCTCCGTGCCGGATAGCACCGCGCTCCGCGCCGGATAGCACCGCGCTCCGCGCCGGATAGCACCGCGCTCCGCGCCGGGTAGCACCGCGCTCCGTGCCGGATAGCACCGCGCTCCGCGCCGGATAGCACCGCGCGCAGCTCCCAGCGCGCGGTGCTTCGCTGCATGACGGCGGTCGGTTCGACCACATACATAGTACCGGTTATTCCCGGCAGTCCGGGCGTACTTCAGCTATTTGCAGGGCTGCACGCGGTTGACCATCGTCATGTAATGCCGCACCGCGCGCAGCTCCTAGCGGGCGGTCTGAGCGCTCACTGCTGTGAGAGCATTTAGGGATGCAATAAAGACACTGTCTGCGTTTGTATGAATTACATAAGAATAGCGCGTTAATTTCTGTTATAACTGAGCCATATATCCCGTTCTTCCTCGGTCATGCCGCCTGTAATCGTTGAGAAATCGATTTTACGGGAAAACAGGTGCCGCAGTACATTAAATTGCTGGAAGGAGCCTGTAAACTTTTGCAGGGAAGGACACGAAGCCAGAGAAGCCAAATCGCCGAATTGAACGCAGCCGTTCAGCTCCAGCGCGCTCAAGCTCCCGATTCTCTCCAGCGCGGAGGCATCACGCACTTCCGACTTGGTCAGCTTGAGCTCCTCCAATTTCCGGCAAGGGATCAGGAACTCCAGATGCGGAAGAAAGGCATGCTCGATATGGAGAGATTTCAGGCTGCTGAGCTGCCCAAGGCAGGCCATATCCTCTGTTTTCACATCATCAAAGCCGGTAATCGTCAAATGCTGCAGCCCTTTGAGTCCGGACAGCGTTCGGATTTGTTCAGCATTTAACCGGGATACATGGAGAGAACGCAGGCTTTTCATTTGCATGAGCGGCGTAAAGTCTCGAACTGGCGTAACACCGATATCCAGATTGTTCAGCTTTGGAAGAGAGGCGAGCGGAGTCAAATCGGCAACGGGCGTTTTGGACAAATTCAAATCCTGCAAATACGCCAGGTGCTGCAGCGGCTTCAAATCACAGACCGGATTGCCGGTCAAATAAAGCTGCTTCAGCTTTTCACAGCCCTTCAACGGAGTAATATCGCTAATTTGATTTGCACTGAGGACAAGCTCCCGGACATCCCGGCAGTACTGAAGAGGGGAGATGTCCTCCAGTCCTTCATTAATGAAGAAAAGCTTTTTTGCCTTGAACAGGCCTGCAGCCGAACCATAGCCGGTTACAATGCGGCTCCGCCACTCCTCGGCAAGTGTCCCTAGCCATTCCTTCGGTTCCGGTAGGGCGGCGTCAGGCGGCTTGACCGGAGACAGCACGGGCAAATCAAGGGAACGGATGGCATCCAAAAAGTGATCGCCGGCTTCCTTGCCAAAGCTCCAATATGTAAATTCATCCTCGTCATGGACCGTATAGTTGCCGCACCTTACAGTTTCCGAAATAAATTGAAGCAAATCGGTCAAATTCCTGGAAATGACATATTTAGTTTCCTCATCCCGTCCGAAATTGATGATTTGGCCCGGCTGTCCTTCCTCTGCGGGGTCAAGGTCAATGCCGAGATTGTTCCCTCCGCCGTCTTTGCTGATAGGAATCCAGAGCCGGTTAATGTACTGTTCCTTGATCCAGCCCAGGGGGACGGAGTGATGCGTGCCGAGGAAGGCGTATTCCTGCTCCAGGTCGGACCATATTTTCCAATCGCTGATCAGCTCGTCAAGAGACAAGAACTGGAGTCCGAAGAACAACCCCGGCCCGGTACGCTGTTCCCCGTTATGCATCAGGTATAAGGAGCGCAGCGGCTCAGGGAACGTAGTTCCGAGGACTTCCTCTGCCTTGCGAATCTCTTCTTCCGTTGCGGGAGGATTTAAGGCGTCAGCCAGCTCCGGCAGGGCCGGCTGCAGCAGCGCCTTAATTTCATTCATGCATTCAAGCGTCACGATGGATGCCTCCTTTGTATGAATTGCATTTGAGGAACGTAGCGGCAAAGGCTTTCCGGTTAGCCTGTTCTCGATTATAACATAAATTGGGAGCCTGCAATCCGCTCGTTAGGGAAAATGCAGCCGGACCGCTCCGAAAAATCCGTCGACAAAAACGGACGGAAGTATATTATAATGGAAGAACGTCCAATTCTTGCAGAAGGGAATATAGCAATGAGAGACAACTTAGAAGATTCACCGGCAAAATGGTTCCGGCGAAGCCTGTTCATGGCGGCTGTGCTTATCGGTCTGCTGGTGCTTCCTCCAGGCGGATTCGCACATGAAGCAGATGCGGTTGTCGTCACATTAGGCCTCAGCACAAACGAAGCAAGCTACGGAGAACCGGTTTCCCTCCATGCCAATGTTACCTCCCTGGCTACCGGGACATCGGGTCCGGGCGGAACCATCCTCATATTAAATCAGAACACCGGAATGATTCGGACAGTCCCGCTAGAGGCGGAGGAGCCGATGCTATCCGAGCGGACGGACATACCGACCAACATACCGGCTTCCTTGGAACACAGCTGCAAGACTGGTCCGGATGGACTGGAGAACGCGGCATCATGCCCGGTAATGAAATGGGGCGACTATACATTCTGGGCCTTCAGCTACCTGGATCATCGGGAAGCCTTCGGTATTGTTCAATATGATGTAAACGGGAATATAGTGAAATACTGGGAGAATCCCGGCGCAAGTCATGTCTATGACATGACATTGGACGCGGACAATGAGACAGTGACCTTTTGGGGGCAAGGGCAAAACAAAGTGACGATGAAATGGAGCGAGCTAATCGCGGCCAACAGCAGCGCGGACACCATCATTTCGGATTTGGCCCCCGGGAATTACAGTCTGATGGCCTTGTATGTGCCCAATGATAATCGTCATTTCGAAAGCATATCCGCCAGTGTGCCGCTTCGAATTCACCCCATCGCAAGCGGGGTGCGGGTAAGCAGCAGCAAGGAGTCGGCTTCTCTGGGGCAGCCGGTGACGTTTACGGCTCAGTTCACTCCGGCGGCGGGCATAGTGCCGACGGGAGGCGTTATTTTCTATAACGGGGCAGCTCCGATTGGCGTTGCTCCGCTGCAGGTCAACGGAGCCAATACTGTAGCGTCTGCTGTGTATACAACGAGCTCTCTGCCGATCGGCACTCATCCGATAACGGTTTCTTACTCAGGAGACTTTGCGTATTCGCCAAGTGTTTCGGACGTGCTCCAGCAGAAGGTTGGCAGGGTTGGGACGATAACGGCTCTGCAGCTGACCGGACCTGTATCACCTGGAACGGTAACAGCGGAGGTATATGTCAAGCCGGAGCTGCCCGGCCTTCCGGTACCGGGCGGACAGGTGATGATCAGCGAGAATGCCCAGCCGGTTCAAGCAGCCGAACTCGATGCAGCCGGTAAGGCGGTCATCACCCTGGATTCGTTGTTCCCAGGGGAGCACGTCTTCATCGCTTCCTATCTTGGGAATGATATTTACGAATCCAGCTATTCCGAACCGCAGCTCATAACGATTGAGAACCATCAGGCAGCTGCGCTGGACTCGCTGACTGTGGCGGGCGCGGAGCTGACCCGCGAGTTCGATCCCGCTGTGCTCCAGTATACGGCTGTGGCTGGCAGGGAGGTCGAGCAGCTTCTGTTGACAGGGTCCGCCAGCAGCAGCGCTGCAGCATGGACAGTGAACGGACAGAGCCCGACGGGGCGACCCGCCAGTATCCCGGTACCTGTGCAAGAGGGCATGAACACCATCAGGATTGTGGTCACGTCTGCAGACGGACAAGCCCAGACGGTGTATTCGATTACCCTGTACAAGCGGCCGGCTCACCGTTTAAGCGCGCAGCATGGGCTGGAGCAAATCGCCGCCCGCTTTGACCTCAGCGGAGACGGGCAGTTCAATACCGAGGATATGAAGGCTATTTTGGCGGAAATTGAACCGCTCTTTATTGAATTGCCCTAGGCTGAATTTGCTAGGGCAAGATTTATTCCGTATGGCACACAGCTTTGATGTGGTCGACCGACCGCCGTCACGCAGTGAAGCACCGCGCGCTGGGAGCTGCGTGCGGTGCGGAAAAGGGGGCCATTCCGGGACGACGAATGGGGCCCGGCCAACCTTGAAGGACCTGCCCCCCTGGCGACTGCATTTGATGCACGCCAGGGGGCAGGTTCTTTTTGTGCTGCTGCGCAATGAAGCGCGCTGCCATTCTATAAGTCGGGAATATCTTGACGCCTGCTGTGCTTGTCCCTATATTTAATCCGTATACGGAACGAGGCCCTGAATTGACGCGCTGCCTGCAGAGGAGCTTGATGCTGCTGGCCGGAGTCACCGGCTTCCGATGAAAGGGAGGAATCACCCATGACTGTAAAAAGGCGGATAACCGCTGACGATTTGTACCGGTTTAGCTGGATTGGCGACCCGGCGGTAAGCCCGGACGGTACGCGGATTGCTTATGCGTCCCGGACGGTAAATCAAGCCCGGGACGGCTACCGCACTTATATCCGTCTTGCTGCTGCCGACGGATCAGCCGACCGTGCGTTTACGTCCGGGACTCTGGACAGCGCGCCTGCCTGGTCGCCGGACGGCTCCCGTCTGGCGTTCCTCCGCAAGCAGGACAAGCTGCAGCAGGTATGGACGATTCCTGCGGACGGCGGCGAAGCCTCCATCTTGACCCCGCCGGGCTATACGGTCAGCTCCTTCTCCTGGTCGCCGGACGGGCAGGAGCTGCTGTTTCGAGGAAGAGAGGTGTCCCTGCAGGAGCAATGCGGGAGGATGGACAAATCCGAGCCGGCGGGCGCGCCGGAGGTTATTGTTGTGGACTGCACGAAATGGAGAGCGGACGGCGATGGGATTTGGGACGGCCGCTGCACCGGGCTGTTCGTGCTGGATCTGGCAACGCTGGAGGCTCGTCCGGCTGTATCGGGCGAATCGGAACGCCTCGATATTGCCGCTTCCGTCTGGTCGCCAAGCGGGGGGCAGATTGCCTTTGCCGCCAAAATCCCGGAAGGGATCGCCGGTCCGGGCTTGACCTTGAAGCACGCTTTGTTTGTGGTTGGGCGTCAGGGCGGCCGTCCGCGGCGCCTGACCGCGCCGGAGTATGTGGTGCAGCAGCTGGCTTTTACCCCGGACGAGGCACAGCTGGCCTTTGTTGCTCATGACCGCCGTTTGGGCGGTGCGACGCACAATGAGCTGTATACAATCCCGGTGTCCGGGGGACGGGTGGCTTCGCTGAGTGAAGGGACCGACCTCCATATCGGCAATGCTGCCGTCAGCGATATGCGTTCGGGCGATTCGGCGCCGCTTGTCATGAGCTGTGACGGCGCTTCCTTCTATACGCTGGCCTCTTATCAGGGCAGCGTTCAGCTGTACCGGTTTAGCGCTGCCGGGGGGACGGCTGAACCGCTGACACAGGGGGAGCGCGAGGTATACTCTTTTAGCGGCCGTCCCGAGAACGGCGCTTTTATTGTGGCCTCCGCCCATGCGCTGTCCCCCGGGGACCTGTATCGTCTGGACCTGACGACCGGCAAGGAGGTACGGCTTACGGAGAGCAATGATGCTCTCCTGATGGAGCTTGAGCTTCAGCAGCCGGAGCCGCTCTGGACGACAGCACCGGATGGCGGCGATCTTCACGGCTGGTTCCTGAAGCCAATCGGCGTCCGTGCCGGGGAAAGCTATCCGGCGGTTCTGGAAATTCACGGCGGGCCTCATGCGATGTACGGCAGCACCTTTATGCATGAATTCCAGCTGTTGGCCGCTCAGGGCTATGGCGTGATTTACGCAAATCCGCGCGGCAGCCTTGGCTATGGACAGCGCTTTGCGGATGCATGCCGCGGGGATTACGGCGGCGGAGACTATATGGACGTCATGGCCGCCGTCGATTATGCGGTGAAGCAGTACCCGGATATCGACCGGTCACGGATTGGTGTGACGGGCGGCAGCTACGGGGGCTTTTTGACCAATTGGATTGTCGGGCATACGAGCCGCTTTCGGGCGGCGGTGACGCAGCGGTCGATTTCGAACTGGCTGTCCTTCTACGGCGTGAGCGATATCGGCTCCTACTACACCGAGGAGGAGATCGGAGGCAACCCGTGGGAGCATGCGGCCGCTTTGTGGAAGCATTCGCCGCTCTCGTATGTGCATGCTGTGGAGACGCCGCTGCTGATTTTGCACGGGGAACAGGATTTGCGCTGCCCAATCGAGCAGGCGGAGCAGCTGTACATGGCGCTGAAGAAGCTCGGTAAAACAGTGCAATTCGTCCGTTTTCCGGGAGCCAGCCACGAATTGTCGCGCAGCGGGCATCCCCGGCTGCGTGTGGAGCGTCTGAACCGGATTGCCGGCTGGTTTGAAAGCCATTTAGGCTAGAACCGGCATGAATCGCCGCCTGGTACTGCATTTTGTAAATCCTGCACCGCCGCTGTGAGCAATGAAAATATTTCGGCCCGCAAAGCAGCAGCGGATGAAGCTTTCCTGCAGGCAGCTTTGTTTTTGAACGGTCCTTCAGGTTGCGAGCTTCCCGCTCTGTTGTCAGCTGCGGGGGACAGGGTTGACGATGCTGAAGGACCGGGCGAAGGCGAAAGCGGGGGCGCGCTTTGCAGGGTGTGGAAAATAATGGGCCTGTCCAGCATTGACGGTGCCGGAGCCCGCCGCTATACTTGCAGGTAGATGAGAGGAAGGATGCGAGTCGCCGGTTTTTTTATTTTATTTAACGACACTAGCGTTGCATTAATTTTCCCTGAATCTTCATAATTTTCTGTATTTATCTCATTCAGACGCAAAAAAATCCTTTACAATGGATTGGCAGGTAGTTCCTGT
>NZ_JBBBNV010000027.1:0-60326 GCF_037137075.1 Paenibacillus sp. y28 | reverse complement strand
AGATAGGTTCGGGGTGGAAGCGCGGTAACGTGTGGAGCTGACGAATACTAATCGGTCGAGGGCTTATCCAAGATACATCAGCTAACCAAACATGGATGGATGGAACGTTTCGTATCTAGTTTTCAGGGAGGAATCCCTTGAGCAAGAAGCTGCACGCCCTGGATAAGGCTGGAGATTTTCTTGCAGCGTTTTCGAAGAGGGGACTCTTCGAAAAAAACAGGCTTCCGAAGCAGCTTTGCTTCATAAAGCTTGCAGGTTTGGTGATGATGGCGGAAGGGAACCACGCGTACCCATCCCGAACACGACCGTTAAGCCTTCCAGCGCCGATGGTACTTGGACCGCAGGGTCCCGGGAGAGTAGGACGTTGCCAAGCCGCAGAGCGCCGTGCTGACATTTGTCAGCACGGTGTTTTTGCGTTTCCTAGATTTTTCTGGGAGTGCTTGAAGTCCGGAACAACGGTAAAGAAAAGGTATACCCTGTAGGCCTTCCGGCGGCAGGCTGTATCCTATTTATATTGCACCCATATTAATGAAGAAACACGATCCAAATGACAGTAAAAAAGCCCCGTGTGCCTCTTCATTGAAGAGGGCGCAGGGCTTTGGTCATTATTGCTTATAGTAGCTTGTTTCGGTTTTGGTAATCCTCAGCCAGCCGCTAGGAGCGCTTCGGCGGAACCATAACAAAATGGCAAAACGCGGCATTAGCAGCCATAGGTGCACAAACAGCAGGGCGGCCGCATCCCAGGGTCCGCTCCAGGAGAGGAGCAGCATCAAGGTGCATAGAGCAATGCCGAAGATATGCAACTGGGAATGCAGCAGTATTCGGTAAGAGACAAACTGCTGGTGCGGGAGAAACCCGATCCATGGACAGCTGAAGGAGGTTTTCCAGCTCTGCGAGGAATGGGCGCCTGTGAAATGCAGGTAGCTTTTGGTGACCGCGTAATAGAGGTACAGTGAGCCTGGCAAGCCGCCGATCAGCCAATAAATGGCATGGCCGGTATGCTCGCCGAAGAGCCAGCAAACGAGCAGTGCCCCTCCAAATATCCCCCAATACAAGGGTGGCATCCATTGGGCATTGCGAATTCTGGACAAGAGCATGTAGTTATAAATGGTAGAGTCTTTTGTTAGTTCTTGTCGCGTAAGGGACATGATACGTTCACCCGATAAGTTTAAAATGGCTCGAATACCCACACATTATCTCACAAAACGCTAAGATTCACTATAGGAATTTGAACGGGCAAGCGCACCCCAAAAAAACAAAATTCGTACAGACACGACATGGTCTATAAAATCATACATTACAGCATAAAGAATCTAGTTTAAAACCATAGAAACTGTGGCATACTGGTAGAAAAACCGCGGAGCGAGGTGGTAGTGTGGAACAGCAGAACGAAAACACCTGCATTATCTGCGATCAGAAAAAAGGTCATGGCATCCGGGTTTATACAGAATTTATTTGCGACGATTGCGAAGCTGAAATGGTTAAAACAGATGTGGTGGATGCCAAATATCCTTTTTTTATTCATCAATTGCGGCGAATCTGGTATAAAAAAGACGCGTAATTTCCGCACCGCGCGCAACTCCCAGCGCGCGGTGTTTCGCTGCATGACGGCGGTCGGTCGACCACATGGCCCGTGAAGGCTCTGGAGCTCCTTTTTCCAGGAGGAAAGGAGCTTCTTTTTTGTTATGTCATTGGGGGTTTCTTGTCCAATATGCTAGAATAAAATGAAAGCTGCCGTCGCGATTTCTTGGACAAAGCATAAAGTAACCAATTGTAATAAATCGAGGTGCCATTGACGAGCCATATGAACCGTTCAAATAACATACAGCAGCAGCGCGCGCCGTTATATGAGGCGCTTGTATCGCATTACAACCGTGATGCGCTCAGTCTGCACGTGCCAGGACATAAATCGGGGCAAGGACTGGACCCGCAGGCGAAAGCTTTTCTGGGAGGGGTCATGTCCCTGGATCAGACCGAAATCAGCGGGCTGGATGATTTGCATGATCCCCAAGGCGCCATATTGGAGGCGCAGGAGCTCGCTGCAGCCTGCTTTGGGGCGGATGAAACCAGATTTCTGGTAGGGGGCAGCACGGCGGGGAATTTAGCTATGATTTTATCGGTGTGCCGGCAGGGGGAGAATGATATTGTCATCGTACAGCGAAACTCGCACAAGTCGGTTTGGCATGGGCTTATGCTGGCTGGCGCGCGAGCGGTCTTTCTTCCCGCTCGTATGGACCCGGACTCGGGATTGGCCGCGGCGGCCCGCCCGGATGATGTGCGGGACGCGCTGGAGGCTTACCCGAGCGCCAAAGCTGTGCTGCTGACTAGCCCGAATTATTATGGTATGGGGGCGAATCTCGCTGCAATCGCAGATCTCGCTCATCAGGCAGGTATACCGCTGCTGGTTGATGAGGCGCATGGAGCCCACTACGGGTTCCATCCCGATCTGCCGGCATCTGCGCTCCAATGCGGGGCGGATGCTGTCGTCCAATCCACCCATAAGCTGTTGACAGCGATGACGATGGGCGCGATGCTGCACGTTCAGGGCCCGCGGATGAACAAAGCGCTGCTTTATCAGCGGCTCGCCATGCTGCAAAGCTCCAGCCCATCCTATCCAATCATGTCCTCGCTTGATCTGGCAAGACGGCAAATGGCGCTGGAGGGAGAGTCCCGGGTTGAAGCAGGGCTGCAGGCTGTCCGATTGTTTCGTGAAAAACTGCAGGATGACCCCGTGTTCAGAATTTTGCCGAGGCCGGGTGAGTTATCCGCCGCCTATGAAACGCTTGATCCGTTTAAGGTGCTGGTCGAGGAGCGAACGGGAGCATTGAACGGCGGGCGTCTGCAGCGGCAGCTGGAGGGCAAGGGATGCTATCCGGAGCTGGCAACGGAAAGATACGTCCTGCTCGTATTCAGTCCGGCATCTACCGCCGGGGATGCGCTGCGAATCGCCAAGGCCTTGCAGGAGATTGCAGAGGAGTGCCTTGCAGATGGAAGTATCGCCAGAACACCGATCGTGTTCAAGGAAACCGGGGTCTCTGCTGCAGAGAGTCAGCCTGAGGAATGTACCCGCGCTGCGGGGTCCAACTGGGCGCAGGAGCCCGCGATTGATGCTGCTCCCATTGGCAGTACGGGAGATACGGGGATTTCGCTGCCGGTTGCGTTTGGGCTTGATGATCATTCGGTGCTTTCGGGAAAAGAGTCCACGGTATCAGTCGAATCCGTTCCTTGGCTGGAGGCTGCAGGACGAGCTGCAGCGGAAATGGTCATTCCCTATCCGCCGGGTATTCCTGTAGTGTTCGCAGGAGAAACGATAACGGCAACAGCGGCTGAAGCTTTGTGGAAATTAGCCGAAGGCGGCGTAAGGTTTCAGGGGCTGCATGATTCCTCAGGAGCAACCGTCCGGGTAAAAATATAATCTCTGCTACAGTGATGGACTCTTTCTTGAAGTGCATACCTTTCGGTGCTGCCAAGCCATATATTGGAGCAAAGCGGCAGCAGCGGCTTGCCGGGAAGCGCATGGCGCCTTGGGAACGCTTTTGGGCGGATGACATATAGTAATAGAAGAAATGGAACAGGAGACGAAGCTCAGCATGACTAAAGGGGTATTTATTACATTAGAAGGCGGCGAGGGGGCTGGAAAATCCTCGATTATACTGCGGATCGCCGAATGGCTGCGCCATGCAGGAATTGAGGTTGTTGTGACGCGCGAGCCGGGAGGCATTCGTATTGCAGAGCGGATACGCGAGGTTATACTGAATCCGGAGCACACCGAGATGGATGGCCGTACAGAGGCGCTGCTGTATGCCGCGGCCCGGCGGCAGCATCTTGTTGAAAAGGTCGTCCCGGCGCTGCAGCGGGGCTGTGTCATTTTGTGCGACCGGTTTATCGATAGCAGTCTGGCCTATCAGGGACATGCACGCGGGATCGGAATTGATGAGATTTGGAGTATTAACCGTTTTGCGATTGGGGATGTTATGCCCGATATGACCCTGTATTTGGATGTGCCGCCGGAGGTGGGACTGAAGCGAATCCGAGCCAACGGGGAGAGAGAGATTAACCGCCTTGATTTGGAGGCATCGCGTTTCCATGAAATGGTCCAGGAAGGCTATAATCAAGTGCTGAAGCTGTACCCGGATCGGATTGTGCGCATTGATGCGTCTCAGGCGATAGAGGAAGTATTTTTGGAAAGTTGCCGTGTCATTGGAAGAAGAATGAAGGAATTCGGTATACATTTGTCAAATTAATAATCGTACGACTTTTATTGCAATTCAAAATGGCCTGCCCGGCCTCATAGCTTCATGTTCTGTTGTAAGCGCATTTTCCTGGAGGCGCAATGAAGACTTCGTCCGAGAGAAGGATGTAAGGCGTGTCAGAGGAGCAAGGCGGGGAGCGGCGCAGGCGACACGGTTTATTATAAAAGGAGGGCTTGCCCATGAAATTGGTCATTGCCGTAGTTCAAGACAAAGACAGCAACCGTTTATCTGCAGCCCTGATCAAAGAGGGCTTCCGTGCAACAAAGCTAGCCAGTACGGGGGGCTTCCTCCGGGCCGGCAATACAACGTTTATGATCGGGATCGAGGACGATCGGATTCAGGATGTGATGCAGGTCATCAAGGCCAACTGCAAGGTGCGTGAGCAGCTGGTAACGCCGGTTTCCCCGATGGGCGGCACAACGGATTCCTACATTCCGTTCCCTGTGGAAGTGCAGGTTGGGGGTGCGGCTGTATTCGTAATGCCTGTCGAGCGGTTCGAGCATTTCTGATGAAATACGGCATTGAGTAGCGGCTTGGGGCACTGGGGGGCTATGGAAACTCAGCTGCCGAACATGGACCCCAGCATACATGCATTTGACCGTACGATACCAGCTACAATCAAGTAAAAACCATGGAGTGAAATTGGCGTGAAAATTAACCCCGGTTATCGCCCCTTGGGCAAAGAGCTGAAGCGTCAGGAGGCAGGCAATGCCAACCAGACGAATATGAGAGGCTTCTCGGATATGCTCCAGCAGCAGGATCGGAAGGCCGATCAGGAGCAGCTGCAAAAAATGCTTCAGCAGATTCAACTGCAGGGAGACCGTTTAACCAAGTCGATGACAGTCCGAGAATTGCGGGCTTACAAGCTGCTCGTCAAAAAGTTTCTGGAGGATACTGTCCGGCGCGGCGTCGGCCTGAAGGATACGACGGGCTGGGATCGCCGCGGCCGCGGAAAGCGGTATAAGCTGTTGGATGAAATTGATCGGGCGCTGCTGGATATGGCCGATGATCTTCTGGAGACGGAAGAGGGCAAGATTGACCTGCTCGGCAAGGTCGGGGAAATCCGGGGCATGCTTATCAATTTACTCTTCTAGCGAGGCGAGAACCGAAATGTCTTTTGATCAGATCCCGGGCCAGGAGAAGGCCAAGCGAATATTGCAAAATGCGCTGCGTTCCGGCAGGCTGTCTCATGCCTATATGTTTACGGGACCCTTGGGGACCGGGCGCAAGGCGATGGCGCTGACGCTAGCGCAGGCTATTTTTTGCACGGAACGGCAGGATGATGCCTGCGGACGGTGTCTGGAATGCCGGAAGGTGGAGCATGGCAACCATCCGGATGTGTTTCATATCGAACCGGTCGGGACAAGCATCAAGATCGACCAAATCCGTGAGCTGCAAAAGGAGTTTGCGTTCCGGACGACATCCTCTGGAGCCAAGGTGTACATTATTCAAGAGGCGGACCGGATGACGATTCAGGCGGCAAACAGCCTGCTGAAGTTTCTGGAGGAGCCGCAGTCCCGCATTATCGCCGTGCTTCTTACGGAGAATGGACAGGCGGTTTTGCCGACCATACGCTCCCGTTCGCAGTGGATCCCGTTTACTCCGCTTGCGGCCTCGGAGCTGGCGCCGATTCTGGTGCAGGAGGGCGCGGCCCCGGAGCTGGCGCGGGCTGCCGCTGAGCTGACGGCAGGCCTTGGTGCTGCTAGAGAATTCATCCATGGAAATTGGTTTGCAGAAGTCAGAGGCGTAATGATACAATTAATGAAAGAATGCTGTTCCCGTTCGCCGGACATGTGGCTGACTCTCCAGCAAAAGGTAATGAAGGGAGAGGCGGCACAGCATTTGGAAACGTTCTTTGATCTTCTTTTTTTATGGTTCAAGGATATGATTTTAGTGCGATGCGGCAAAGTAGAGCATCTTGTATATATCGACCAGGCAGAATGGTTGAAGAAAATGGCGTTTTCCAAAGAAACCGGAAGTTGGGCGCGGGCGATGGAGCGGGCTTCCGAGATGAAGAAGCGGCTTCGATATCACGTGAACCCCCAACTGGCACTGGAACAGTTTCTATTAGACGTACAGGGAGAGTAGGGATGAACGTTGTACTCGGTTGTTGGTGTACGTTTCAAAAAAGCCGGTAAAATTTATTACTTCGATCCCAGTGATCTACCGATAGAAAAAGAGCACTCTGTTATTGTGGAGACAGCTCGGGGCGTGGAATACGGGCGGGTGGTCATTGGCCAGCGGGTTGTTGGCGAAGCGGACGTCGTGCTTCCGCTGAAAAAAGTGATTCGCATTGCCGGCGATGCCGATGCGAAGATGGTGGACGAGAATAAGCAGGCGGCCAAGAATGCTTTCGGCATCTGTCTGCAGAAGATAAAGGATCACGGCTTGAAAATGAAGCTGGTTGATGTCGAGTATACTTTTGACCGCAACAAGGTTATTTTTTATTTTACCGCCGAAGGCCGGGTAGATTTCCGGGAGCTGGTGAAGGACCTCGCCAGTGTATTCCGGACCCGAATCGAACTGCGGCAAATCGGGGTTCGTGATGAGGCCAAAATGCTGGGCGGAATCGGGCCATGTGGACGTATCCTTTGCTGTTCCTCGTTTTTGGGTGATTTTGACCCGGTATCGATTAAGATGGCCAAGGATCAGAATCTGTCGCTGAATCCGACCAAAATTTCCGGTTTATGCGGGCGTTTAATGTGCTGTTTGAAATATGAACATGACCAGTATGAAAGCGGTAAAGAAGAGATGCCGAAGATGGGCAGCCATGTTGTCACTTCACTCGGAGCCGGCAAGGTCATCGGTCTGAACGTGGAGCAGCGCACAGTGAAGGTGCAATTTTTTGATTCGGGCCGTTCTGATGTGCTGCCGCTGGACGACGTAGTAGTAGAATAGCAGGTGCTGGGGTGGAAGCGTGGACAAACACGAGTTTTTTACCGAGTTAGACCAAGTGGAAGAGCAGATGGGGCGGATGCATACGGAACTCGGCCAATTGAAGAAAAAACTGGTTGAGCTTCTGGAGGAGAATACCCGGCTTACCATCGAGAACGCTCAATTGCGCAAGCTGCTTCGTCATGAAACAACGCAGGAAGAGCCGGAGAATACGGCAGCAGGCAAATCGGTTGTTGGCGAAGGCTATGATAACCTTGCCCGGCTGTATCATGAAGGCTTTCATATATGTAATGTGTATTACGGCCACCTGCGTACAGAAGGGGATTGCTTGTTCTGTTTGTCCTTTTTAAACAAATAACGTTGAGCCGTAGAGGGACGATGTCCTCTGCGGCTTTTTTGGATACGGGGATTGCTTGTTTGCCCCCTCAATAGAAAGGTGTGCACCGACGTTGGAACAACCTATGACTATCCGGCTCTCGCCGGAGGAGCGTCTGGATGATTTATTGACGCATGAATTAAAAATCGTACAAAGCAGCGAAGTGTTCAGCTTCTCGCTGGATGCGGTCTTATTGGCCCGGTTCTGTCAGGTTCCCGCCCGGGGGAAAATCATGGATCTGTGCTCAGGCAATGGAGTCATTCCGCTGCTGCTGTCCACACGTTCCAAAGCGCAAATCGAGAGCGTGGAAATTCAGGAGCGGCTGTGGGATATGGCGAAGCGTTCAGTAGACTACAACGGGCTGCAATCGCAAATCAACGTTCGCCATGGGGATTTGAATCATATCGATTTGTCGATGGAGAACGGCTGCTACGATTTGGTTACGGTGAATCCGCCGTATTTGCCTGTGCCGAACGGGGATCAAAATGTGAATGCCCATATCGCGGCAGCACGGCATGAAATTCATTGTACGCTTGAAGACGTGATCCGTGTCAGCAGCAGGCTGGTAAAGCCGGGCGGCCGGGTCGCCATGGTGCACCGTCCGGCAAGACTCGCCGATATTATGCTGCTTATGCGCAAATACCGGCTGGAGCCGAAGCGGATACGGTTTGTTCACCCGCGCAAGGCAGAGGAAGCGAATATGCTATTAATTGAAGCGCTGCGTGACGGCAAGCCTGAAATTCGGCTGCTTCCGCCGTTAATCGTATACGAAGACAATAACGAATATTGCGAGGAGCTGCTGCAGGTCTACTATGGCCAGACAGCTGAGCTTCAAACAGAAAAAGAAAGCGGAAAGGGGGAGCAAGGGGCATGAGGCTTCAAAAAAGTTTCCAGGGCGCCAAAGCCAGTGGTACTCTGTATTTGGTGGCCACGCCAATCGGCAATTTGGAGGATATGACGTATCGGGCAGTGCGGACACTGAAGGAAGTGCAGTGGATTGCCGCGGAAGATACCCGGCAAACCCGCAAGCTGCTGGCGCATTTCGAAATTGGGACCCGTCTGGTCGCATATCATGAGCATAACAAACGAGCCAGCGGACCGGAGCTCATCCGGCTGCTGCTCCAGGGGGAATCCATCGCCCTCGTCAGCGATGCGGGGCTGCCGGCGATCTCGGACCCGGGCTCGGATTTGGTCAGGCTGGCGGTCGAGGCTGAAGTTCCGATTGTGCCGGTGCCTGGGGCGAACGCCGCTCTTTCGGCCCTGATCGTATCCGGTCTGCCTACGGACACGTTCCGTTTTCACGGCTTTTTGCCGCGGGAGAAGAAGCCCCTGCGTGAAGCGCTGGAGAAGCTTGACCGGGCTGAAGAGACGCTCATTTTTTACGAATCCCCTCATCGGGTGGCGAAGACACTGCAAAGCATGATCGAGGTGTGGGGTGATCGTCCGGTTGCGCTAGCCCGTGAATTGACCAAGAAGCACGAGGAGCTGCTGCGGGGAACGATATCCGAAGCGCTGGCGCATCTGGATCAGCATGAAGCACTCGGAGAGTACTGCATCGTGGTCGGCCGCGGGGAGCCAGGTGCGGCAGGAGCCCGGGAGGAGGCATGGTGGAACGGACTCAGCCTGGAGGATCATGTTGCCCGCTATGAGGCCCAGACTGGGGATCGTAAAGAAGCGATGAAGCGGGCGGCGCAGGATCGGGGAGTTTCCAAGCGGGACATTTATAATGAACTCAACCGGTAATTTGGATTGAATAGGCTGGATCTGAATAAGAATGGATGCTGCTGTTATTTCTGGGTAAGGTCTTTTCTCTTATTCTTTCCTCTTATTCGCTTAAATGAAGAATATTATCCGCGCAGCGCAGCTCCCGGCACAGAGTGTAGTAGGCATGACGGCGGCGAACTACAGCATCTGGTAAGGGAAGGGGGCTTGGCTCCGTTTAGCAGCGATATGGTTGTTCGCGGCACAGGAAAAAAAGTTCCCCGGAGCCAAAAGGCCCGGGGACAAGAGGAGATATGAAAAAGGTTAGAATTAACAAGTTCGATAAATCTATTATAACCGATTTTGGCGTAATTAGAAAGCAAAACTTTACAATTATTATGCCATGGATTTAAAAATTTCGGAAAGCTCTTCCAAGCACTCTTTGCTGATCATTTTTCCTTTGAAGTAGATCAGGTTGTCAGCATTGCCGGTGAAAATACATGCCGGCTCGTATTTTTTGAGCATGATGCGCTCGCCGTCAACGTAAATTTCGAGAGCGTCTTTCTCTCCGATTCCAAGCGTACGGCGCAATTCAATCGGAATAACAACGCGGCCCAGCTCGTCGACTTTTCTTACAATACCTGTGGATTTCATCATGTTCAAAGTCCTCCTCTATTTTAATGTCGCCAAGTTTCGACATTCTTTTCGTTTTTTTATGATACCAACCATTCCCATAATAGTCAACCTGAATTCACGCGCGCGTATTATATCACTATGTACTTACGGGTTTCCTTGGCTAAGTGTCCCACAAAAGGCTGGTAGAAAGCAAGTCTTTAATTCGACAAAACCATGAACTCTTGTCGAATTATGCTACGATTGTTATGTCGGATTAGGCGAAAAAATGTGAGTTATTTAACAAAATTATCGTATCCAAGGGGGCGTAATCGATGAGTAACAGAGGTGCTTCGATGAAAGAAGAGAAGGTGTTTAAGGATCCGGTGCACAAATACATCTACGTCCAGGATGCGGTGATCTGGGAATTAATTAATACGCGCGAATTTCAGCGGCTGCGGCGTATTCGACAGCTGGGGACATCCTTTTTCACGTTTCATGGGGCGGAGCACAGCCGGTTCTCCCATTCGCTCGGCGTGTATGAAATCACCCGCAAAATCATCTCCCAGTTCGAACGGAATCACTACCCGGATTGGCCGAAGGAGGAGCGGCTGCTAGCTCTTTGCGCTGCCCTGCTGCACGACGTCGGCCACGGCCCGTTCTCGCATTCCGTGGAAGAGGTGTTCGGTACCAGCCATGAAATATGGACATGCGCTATCATTCTTGGCGATACCGAGGTCGGGGAAGTGCTAAGACGGCTTTCGCCCGATTTTCCGGAGAAGGTTGCGCAGGTGATTGAAAAAAAGTACAGCCCCCAAATCGTCGTGAGCCTTGTTTCCAGCCAGCTGGACGCGGATCGCATGGATTATTTGCTGCGCGATGCTTATTTCACCGGGGTCAATTACGGCACCTTTGATTTGGAGCGTATTCTTCGGGTTACCCGGCCGCATCAAGGCCATATTGTGATCAAAGAAAGCGGCATGCATGCCGTAGAAGATTATTTGATGTCCCGCTATCAGATGTACTGGCAGGTTTATTTTCATCCGGTCACCCGCAGCTCGGAAATTATTTTGCGCAAAATTTTGCTCCGGGCGAAGCGCCTTTATGAGCAGGAATACAAGTTTCAATTTTTGATTCATCCGCTTGCCCGTCTGTTTGTCAACGACTTGACCGTGGAAGACTATGTTCAGCTCGATGAATCGTTTATGCAGCTGGTGTTTACTCAGTGGTCGATGGAGGAGGATGTCATTCTATCCGACTTGTGCCGCCGGTTCCTGAACCGGAAATTATTCAAGTATGTGACCCTGGAGCAGATTGATGAGGAGCGCATAGAGCAGCTTCGGTGCGAGATGAGGGCCGCTGGCGCGGACCCGGATTATTACCTGGAGCTCGACTTTGCTTCGGACTTGCCGTATGATGTGTACCGTCCGGGAGACGCGGACGAGAAGAAGCTTCCGATATTGCTGTTGAATGAGAAGGACGAGCTTGTCGAAATATCGCTACGCTCCGAAATCGTGCGATCGATTAGCGGCATCCATCTGGGACGGCACCATTTGTATTATCCCGGCGATGTAATGGGAGAGCTAAAGCTGTGAACAGTTGGGACCGGAACGGCAGAAAAAAATGATGATTCATAAGCGAGGATGAAGGTCATGCTGACAGATACACATACCCACTTGAATGTTGTGCAGTTTGATGAGGATCGTGAAGCGGTAATACAGCGCGCCCTGGATCAGGGGGTGACGCGGATGGTGAATGTCGGGTTCAACCGGGAGACGATACCGAGCTCGATTGCGCTGGCGGAGAAATATGATTTTATCTATACAACGGTCGGCTGGCATCCGCAGGACGCGATTACGATGGAGCCCGGCGATTTGGAATGGCTGGAGCAGCTGTGTTCGCATAAGAAGGTGGTCGCGATCGGAGAGATCGGGCTGGATTATTATTGGGATACCTCCCCTAAGGAGGTGCAGGATCGTGTATTCCGGGAGCAGATTCGGCTTGCCCGCAAGGTCGGTCTGCCGATTGTCATTCATAACCGGGATGCCCATCACGATATTGTTAAGGTGCTAAAAGAAGAACAGGCGTCCGAGGTCGGCGGAATTATGCACTGCTTCTCCGGAAGCTGGGAGACGGCCAAGCAGTGCCTGGACATGAATTTTCACATCTCCTTCGGCGGTCCGATTACATTCAAAAACGCTGTTCAGCCCAAAGAAGTGCTGGCCAAGGTTCCGCTGGATCGCCTGCTGATTGAAACGGATTCCCCTTACCTTACACCACATCCTTTCCGGGGAAAACGGAATGAATCTGCCTATGTTCGACTCGTTGCGGAAGCAGCCGCTGAAATCAAGGGAATATCGGTGGAGGAATTGGCTCGGATTACCACGGACAATGCAGTCAAACTGTTGAAATTCGGCGAATTCGGGGACCATTGTTGAAGCTTGTAAACCTGGCCCTGCCTAGGTTCCATAATCGTGTGATTTTGCTGTTTTCCATTTAAAAGCTGTTTGTAATGCTAAAAACGCAAGAAATAAGTAGATAATCAGGTGGTTTATTTATTGAAAGGCCTGAATTTCACTATTTTTGCCTGAAAATAGGCCTTCATCTGCTTTACAGGTTGCCAAGATGAAGGTAATATACTGTTCATAAAACTTAATAATTTACCGATTTTCCAAACTCGCTGAGTTTCCTTGAATGATCCGGTCTAAGAAGCCGCGAATGTTCAAACAGGAGAACGGGGGAACCAACGTTTGCATGCGGCGTCCAAGGACTTACATACTGCAAGCGTCAAATGGGGTGAATTTCGCGGTAGGCTGTTGCATGTAGGGCAGCGGAACGCGAATAGGGCGACTCTCTCGTCCGAATCCGTCAGCTAACCTCGTAAGCGTGATGAGAGAGGAAACTTGTCGGGCGTCGATTATTCTGCTAATTACACACCTACAATCACAAGCCGCGATGAAGAGTTCCTCTTTATCGGGCTTTTTATGTTGAACTCCTAGGGATATTCGGGCACTCGCTCTCATACAATTCTCTCATCAGCGGATCTCAAAGAAAAATAAGTAGGCAAGGAGGGGAACAACGCGAGGCGGAAGCGGCCATGTCGGCTCTTGCAGCGGCGTGGAAGAAACATAAACTAAACCATTTTATAGTCGCGTCAATTCTAATCATGCTTGACAGTTGACGGCGGGGCTATGGAGGAGGACCGAAGAAATGGGCATTATCCCCGATAAGGAGACCCATGGGAAACGATCATCCAGCATGTCCTTCGCATTGCGATGGAAGCGTGAAAACAAGCGATTGATTGCAAGTGTAGCCTTATTTTCTTTCGCTTTGACTTTCATGTTTTTGATGTTGTTGTACGGTACGGCTACCAAGAGCGTATCCGTAGTAGTGGATGGGCAAGAAAAGCAAGTGAAAACGAAGCAATATGCCCTGAAACGCCTGCTGGATGAACAAGCTATATCTGTCGGACAATATGACCGGCTTTCGATGCCGCTCGACACCGTGTTGAAGAACGGGGATCGCATCGTCATTGAAAAGGCTGCGCCAATTCGTCTGACAGCCGATGGGAAGACGGAAACCCTGTACACTACAGGAAAAACAGTCGGAAGTGCATTGCAAGAGTTAAATATATCGTTGGGCGAACTGGATAAGGTTACGCCTGAGGCTGATTCAGCCATTACGCCGGACGGTGAAGTCAAGGTCGTACGGGTTACCAAGCAGCAAGAGGAGACAACGGAACCCATTCCGTTCGAAGTGGTTAAGAAAAACGATCCGAACCTGTTAAAAGGCAAGGAGCAGACTGTGCAGGAAGGCAAGGAAGGTGCGCTGACCAAGATCGTCGAGAAGACGTTCGAGGACGGGACGCTTGTGTCGGAAGCCATTGTAGATGAGAATGTCCAGACGGAGAGTGTCAGCAAAATTGTGGCTATTGGAAGCAAAAATCCAGTGGTGGCTTTGTCGGCAAGCTCTCCGAGTGTGGATGAAGTGACGAAAAGCGGTGTTACGTTCGGCTATAAGCAGATCCTGAACAATGTGACAGTGACGGCTTATTCGGCAGGCGTGGCTTCGACCGGCAAAGGGCCGGATCATCCGGGCTATGGAATGACGGCTTCAGGCTCCCGTGCAATGGAGGGCCGTACGATCGCTGTTGATCCGAAGGTAGTTCCGATGGGCTGGTGGGTGTATATTGAGGGCATTGGCTTCCGCAGGGCGGAGGATACCGGAAGTGCTGTGAAAGGCAATACCATCGATATTTACTTCGAGAATGAAAGCTATGCGCAGCGTTTTGGGTTAAAACGCGGCTATAAAGTATACATTATTGGTAAGGATAAGCCGGCTGTGAATTAATAGGTGTTAGGATGGAAAGAGGAGGCATGCTGCCTCTTCTTTTTTCTGGATTCAGGTTGAATATTAGACGCCAAAAGGCCGGAAAGGGTTGCAGTATGATTAAAGAAATTATTGTCGTGGAGGGCCGGGATGATACAGCGGCCATCCAGCGAGCTGTGCGGGCCGAAACAATTGAAACCGGCGGGTCCGCGATAAACGAGGACATCTTGCGTCAAATCGAGCTGGCTCAGGCTAGGAGGGGCGTTATCGTTTTTACGGACCCCGATCATCCGGGGGAGCGTATCCGCAAAATCATCTCCGCCCGGGTACCCGGCTGTAAGCATGCCTTTCTGACGCAGGAGGAGGCCCGGCGCAAGGGCGATCTCGGCGTGGAGAATGCTTCCCCTGAGGCCATTCGCAAAGCGCTGTCCAGAGTACGTACAGAGCTTCCTGAGGGCGAGGAGACCTACGACGATGTGACGATGGCCGACCTGATAGCGGCGGGACTAATTACCCATCCTCATGCATCTGAACGGCGGCTGGAGCTGGGCAAACGGCTCGGTATCGGGTATGCTAATGGGAAGCAGCTGTATAAACGCTGCCGGGCTTTCCGGATTACACGTGAGGAATTTGAAGCGGCGCTGGCGTATGTGCGCGGGAAAGGGTTATAAATGAATTCGAATGAACTTACACGGACCGGCAAAGATATTGCTACCCCGGTGCGCACAAAGGAAATCATTAATAAATACGGCTTCTCGCTCAAGAAAAGCCTGGGACAAAACTTTCTGATCGATTTGAACATTTTGGGCAAAATTGTTTCCGCGGCCGGACTGGATGCAAGCCGGGGGGCGCTGGAAATCGGACCGGGCATCGGTGCGCTGACGGAGCAGCTGGCCAAAACGGCGGGGAAAGTCGTTGCCGTTGAAATCGATCAGCGGCTGCTGCCCATTCTGGGGGAAACCTTGGGCGGCTATTCTCATGTAGAGGTCATTCATGGGGATGTGCTGAAGCTGGATTTGAAGGAAATACTCGCCACCCGGTTTCCGCGCTGCGAGGGGATTAGTGTTGTAGCGAATCTGCCGTACTATGTCACGACGCCGATTATTATGAAGCTGCTGGAGGAACGTCTGCCGCTGGAGCATATCGTGGTGATGATTCAAAAAGAAGTGGCCGACCGCATGGCGGCCAAGCCCGGCACGAAGGATTACGGCAGTCTGAGTATCGCGGTACAATATTACTGTGAGCCTGCGGTGGTCACGATTGTGCCCAAAACTGTCTTTATTCCGCAGCCGAATGTAGATTCTGCCGTAATCCGGCTTTCACTGCGCAAAGAGCCGCCGGTTCCTGTTGAGGATGAAGGGCATTTCTTTGAAGTGGTTCAAGCCGCCTTCGGACAGCGCCGCAAGACGCTTGTAAACAATCTGATGAACCGGTATCCCGGCCGTATGGCCCGCCCGGAGTGGGAGGCTTTGCTGCTGGATAATGCCATAGAGCCGCAGCGGCGCGGCGAGACGCTGTCGATGGAGGAATTTGCTCGTCTCAGCAATGCGCTGCTCCGCACCAAATGCCCAGACTAACCATAGGATAGTCGAGGAGGGGATTTGGCTTATGAATCTCGGAGACCTCGTGGTACGAAAATCCTATGGCGGCGACGTGCTGTTTCGAATCGAACAGCTGGCACGTTCTTTCGTCATGCTGAAAGGCATACAATACCGTCTGTTGGCGGATGCTCCGCTGCACGACATTCAAGCGGTCCAGGACATGCGTATAAGCCATAAGCTGGCTGAGTCGGAAGCGCGCGTTCTGGATCGTCTGACCGAGTCCGTGCGCGCGCAGCGGGAGCGTATCTGGCGGCAATCTGCCGCAAGTCCGGCTTCAGGACGCAGGCAGCAGGCTTTTTTTGATATGCCCGGCAAAATTCTTCACCTGGATGGAGACGCTAACTATTTGCGAAAAAGCATGGCAGTATACGGCAAGCTGAATATCCCTGCTGAAGGCATGTATGTCACGGAGACGAACATGCCTACGCTTCTGCAGCGGCTGCTGCCGCAGGTGCGTCCGGATGTTGTGGTGGTGACGGGGCATGACGGAATGCTCAAGCAGCGTGAGCCGCTCGATCCGTCGGATTTGAACAGCTACAAAAATTCCGCTCACTTCGTGCAATCGGTTCAGATTGCCCGCCAGTACGAGCGGGACCGGGATGGACTCGTTGTGGTGGCCGGCGCCTGCCAGTCCCACTTCGAGGCGCTTTTGCAGGCGGGGGCTAATTTTGCAAGCTCGCCCGGCCGGATATTAATTCACGCTCTGGACCCGGTCGCTGTCGCAGCGAAGGCTGCGTTTACATCGGTGAAAGAGACGGTTAATTTGCCGGATGTTATCCATCAAACCGTAAGCGGCGTCAAAGGCATGGGCGGCATTGAAACCAAGGGTACTCACCGTTTGGGATATCCTCATTTGCAGTCTACAGCCGATGCGTGATTGCCAAATAGGAGCTTGAAAGTGTCCCGGGATGGCCGGGACGCTTTTTTTAGTGAAGATAGACCGTTGACAATAACTTTGTACCCCTGCTATAATATTAAGCTTTATTTGACATACTACCACTATTGCGGTATAATTACCAAGGAAAGAGGTGGTAGTACACAATGGCTAAAAATGCGCTGTTGGAAATCAAACGCAGTTTGGAAGCCCATGTCGGGCAGAAGATCTTGTTACGTGCTAACGGTGGCCGCCGAAAGACCATCGAACGAACCGGTGTGTTGGAAGAAATCTACCCTTCTGTGTTTATTGTCAAGCTGGATGAAGAACAGCACGCATTTAAGCGGGTGTCCTACAGCTATGCGGACATTTTGACCGAATCCGTGGAAGTGACCGTCTGCCAGAATGAGGGCGAGGTCCGAATCACGTATGCACAGCAATAAAGCAGCAAAGTATCATCAGCATTGACTATACATGAAGAACAGAGCCGGCTTCCGGTTCTGTTTTTCGTTTCAGGCGGAATGCGAGAGAGCAATGGGAGCGGGCGGACAAGGACAGCCAGGCGTCAGGAGTAAAAGAAACGACCGTGCGGCATACTAACGATACTCTCAAACGAAGGAGACGATGTGCGATGGGACGCCGTAATCGTGGTGTGATGTCAGAGCGGTTCAAAAATGAGCTGGCTAAGGACCTTGGCTTTTATGACACGGTGCAGCGGGACGGCTGGGGCGGAATCCGGACGAAGGATGCGGGGAATATGGTCAAAAGAGCCATACAAATCGCCGAGCAGTCTGCCCGCAATCCGCACTAGCTGCAGGGACTGGTAAGCTCGTTTTCTCGACTCCAAGCTAAAGCGACCGCTTTCAAGCAGACGCTTTAGCTTTTCTTTTTTTCATTTGTTATAGTAATACATAGTCAAACTGGATCTAAGGGGTGCGGGAATGAAAATTTATGAAAAAGCGCCGGCAAAAATTAACTTATCGCTAGACGTTCTATATAAACGCGAGGATGGCTTCCATGAGGTCGAGATGGTCATGACGATGGTTGATTTGGCGGACCGTCTGGAGATGACTGCAATTCCGCGGGACACGATTATGATTTCAAGTCAGGCAGGCTATATTCCGCTAGATGAGAAAAATTTGGCGTTTCAGGCGGCCAGGCTAATCAAGGAACGCTGCGGTGTGCGGGAAGGGGTTTATATTCATCTCGACAAAAAAATTCCCGTCGCGGCTGGCCTGGCTGGAGGAAGCAGCGATGCGGCGGCAACTCTCCGCGGGCTCAACCGCCTGTGGAACTTGGGGCTCTCGGTGGAAGAGCTGAAGGAGCTGGGCGCGGAGCTGGGCTCCGACGTGCCGTTCTGTGTCACAGGAGGCACTGCGCTGGCGACAGGGCGCGGGGAGAAGCTGGAGCGTATCGACGCGCCCCCGGCCTGCTGGGTCGTGCTTGCCAAGCCGCCGATTAATGTGTCCACAGCCGAAGTATACGGGCAGCTGCGGGCTAGTGAGATTCGCCGCCATCCGCCAACGGCACAGCTGGTACAAGCTATCGCTGCTCAAGACTATCAGGGGGTATGCTCACGGCTTGGCAACGTTCTGGAGGAGGTTACGCTTCGGCTGTACCCGGAGGTGCGCCAGCTTAAGGATTGTATGGAACGGCTGGGAGCCGATGGGGTCCTCATGTCCGGCAGCGGCCCGACGGTATTCGGCCTTGTATCGAAAGAGACCAAAGCCTGTGCCATTTATAACGGGCTGCGCGGATTTTGCAAGGAAGTATATGCCATCCGCCTGCTTACTGCGCCCATGCTTGCGGACTAGTAAATACGGGAACACGAATGTAAGTATATGTCAGGTTGACGTTAAGGATAATTTCATAAATCTTTCATGAAGTTCTTGCTGAAAAACGTATAAAAATGGTATATTCTCTTTATAATATTCGGATTTGCTGGATTGAGATTCTAAGGGGGAACCGGAATGAAAAAGTTAAAGCGCAGCGCGAGGCTGGTGGAAATGACACAATATTTGTTGTTTCGCCCCCATACGCTGATTCCGCTTACAACGTTTGCCGAACGATACAATTCAGCGAAATCCTCCATTAGCGAGGATTTGGCCATCATAAAAGAAGTGTTCGAAGAAGAAGGCTTAGGCCAGCTGCATACCTTGGCTGGGGCTGCGGGCGGGGTGAAATTCATCCCCAAAATACCGAAGGCGCTATCATTGGAAATAATTAATAAATATTGCAAGCAGCTTGAACAGCCTGAACGGATTTTGCCCGGCGGCTACATGTACATGTCCGATATACTGGGCCAGCCGCAATTTTTGAATGAAGTGGGTAAAATGTTTGCTTCCGCGTTCGCAGGCCGTGATCTGGACGTGGTGATGACGGTGGAAACCAAAGGTATTCCGCTTGCATACGCAACAGCGACGTATCTGAATTTGCCTGTCGTTATCGTCCGCCGGGACAACCGGGTAACTGAGGGCTCTGCGGTCAGCATCAACTATGTTTCTGGCTCCAACAAACGGATTCAAACGATGTCGCTTGCCCGCCGGGCGCTGAAGGAAGAATCCAAGGTGCTGATTATCGACGACTTTATGCGGGCCGGGGGAACGATTCGCGGGATGATGGATCTGCTCTCCGAATTCCGTGCCACGGTCAAAGGAGTCGGCGTTCTGGTGGAATCGGGCGAAGTGGACGAACATCTGGTAGAAGAATATACATCCCTGGCCAAGGTGTCGGGCGTGGAATCGCGCAATCGGCAGCTGCTTGTGACGCCGGGCAACTATTTCGAACAAGATGAGGAGAAAAGATGACGATGGCGATTGAAATTGTAAGCACACAGAAAGCTCCTGCTGCAATCGGACCCTATTCACAAGCGACGGCACTTGGCAATTTATTGTTCACTTCGGGGCAAATTCCGCTCGGTACGGACGGTCAGCTTGTCAGCGGCGGTATTGAAGAGCAGACTCATCAGGTATTCCGCAATTTGACCGCTGTGCTGGAGGCCGGGGGATCGGGGCTGGATCAGGTGCTCAAGGCGACTGTATTCCTGAAGGACATGAATCAATTTGCTGCAGTAAACGCCATTTATGCCGAATATTTTGGAGATCACAAGCCTGCGCGCTCGACGGTGGAGGTCGCAAGGCTGCCTAAGGATGTCCTTGTAGAAATCGAACTTATCGCTCTTCGAAAATAAAGTTTAAAAATTTAAAAAAAATTCAAAAAACAAGAAGGATTTTAATGTATAAATGTGGAATTTAGGAGGTAAGTCTCGTCAAACAAAAAGGTGGTGACTAGAGGTGCAAATTACTGATGTTCGACTCCGCCGTGTAAACTCGGAAGGGAGAATGAAAGCTATTGCTTCCATCACGATTGACAACGAATTTGTCGTTCACGACATTCGTGTTATCGATGGAAATAATGGCATGTTCGTTGCCATGCCGAGCAAGCGGACACCGGATGGTGAGTTCCGCGACATCGCGCATCCGATCTCTTCGACAACCCGTGAGAAGATTCAGGCAGCTGTTTTGACTGAATATGAGCGAGCGGCGACGGAAGAAGAGGTTATTGAAGAAGGCGCGTAATGTAATTCTGCAATCCCAAGGAGCCCCTCAGGGGCTCCCTTTTCATTTATACAAAACTGAGCTATAGTTTGAAGGGAGAACTCTACGGAAAAGGGGAAACAACCTGTGAATATATATGGCATTATCCTTGCCGCGGGCCAAGGAAAGCGTATGAAATCCAAGCTCTACAAGGTACTGCATCCGGTATGCGGACAGCCGATGGTCGGGCATGTAACGGACACGTTCGCCGAGCTGGGAACCGCCCGTACGGTGGTAATAGTCGGCCATGGAGCCGAGGCGGTAAAGGGTTATTTGGGCGATTGCGCCGAATATGCGCTTCAGGCGGAGCAGCTCGGAACAGGCCATGCCGTAATGCAGGCTGAGGCGGTGCTGGGCGAGGAGGAAGGGATTACCATTATTGCTTGCGGGGATACACCGCTTATTACAGCGGAAACCTTGCAAGGCATGGTCCGGCTCATGCAGGAGAAGCAGGCCGGAGCGGTAATGCTGACCGCCCGGATGTCCAATCCGTTCGGATACGGACGGGTCATTCGCAGCGACGATGGCGCTGTCCAGCGTATTGTGGAGCAAAAGGACTGTTCGCCGGAAGAAGCGGCGGTACAGGAAATTAATGCGGGCACGTACTGTTTTGACAACCGCAAGCTGTTTGCGGCATTGAAGCTGGTAACCAACAGCAATGCCCAGCAGGAATACTATTTGACGGATGTTGTAGGCATTCTGCGGGGACAAGGGGAGGCTGTGCTGGCCTATTCCACGCAGGATACGGCGGAAGCGCTGGGAGTCAATGATCGGGTTGCGCTGGCTGAAGCCGAGCAGGAGATGCGTGCGCGTATTAACCGCAAGGCCATGCTGGGCGGAGTGACCATTATTGATCCGCAGCAAACGTACATTGAGAAAACGGTCCAAATCGGCCCCGATACGGTGCTGTATCCGGGAACGATTCTTAAAGGCGATACCGTCATCGGGAGAGACTGTGTTATCGGACCGAATACGGAAGTGACCTCCAGCCAATTGGGCGACGGGGTGACCGTGAAACAGTCGGTGCTGCTGGAGGCAGTGGTCGGCAATGAGGCGTCCGTCGGCCCGTTTGCTTATTTGCGTCCGGGGGCCAATATCGGCGCTTACGCGAAAATCGGCGATTTCGTCGAAATTAAAAACGCAACATTGGGCGAAGGAACCAAGGTATCCCATCTCTCTTATGTCGGTGATGCCAAGGTCGGCAGCAACGTCAACATCGGCTGCGGCGCGATTACGGTGAACTATGACGGCTTCCGCAAGCATATGACGGAAATCGGTGACGATTCGTTTATCGGCAGCAACGTGAATTTGGTTGCGCCGGTCAAAATCGGCAAAGGCGCCTTTGTGGTTGCAGGCTCGACGATTACTTCCGATGTCGGGGAGAACGACATGGCGGTTGCCCGGGAACGGCAGGTTGTTAAGACCGGGTATGCAGAAGAGCTTCGGGTCCGGCTCAAAAAAGGCAAAAGCGAGTAAAGCGCGGGCAGACTAAAACGTCCGACGGTTGGGGAAACTGTCAGGTGGAACCCAATTTTGTCAGGAGGTTGACGTATGCCCAATACTTTAAAGGCGGAAGCCCGCCAAACGAAAACGAAATCGGATACGAAAACGGCCCGCAAGCAGGGGAAAATTCCCGGTGTGGTCTACGGAAAGCAGCTGCCGAGCACGGCGATTATGGTGGATGAGAAGGAGCTGCTTGCACTGCTGAAGGAGAGCGCCCATGCCATCGTGGACTTGGAGATGCCCGATCACGGACATCAGCCGGTGATGGTCAGCGCTATTCAGCGGGAGAAGGTTAACCGCCGGCTGCTGCATATTGATTTCCACCAAATCGAAATGAACGAGCCTGTCAAGACATCGGTAGTGCTTGAGCTGAAGGGACAGGACGAGGCGGAAGCAGAAGGCGGGTTGCTGACAACGCTGCTCCACGAGGTGGAGATTCGCTGCCTGCCTAAGGATATCCCTGCCTCGATCGTTCTGGATGTCAGCAGCCTGCGGGTAGGGGATAGCATTCTGGCAGGCGCGCTGCAGCTGCCGCCAGGGGTGAGCTTAAAATCTGATCCGGAGACGCTTCTGGTCACCGTGCTGGCGCCTCAGAAGGAGGAGCTGGTTATCCCGGTGGATGAGGAAGAGAAAAGGGAGCCGGTACAAGCCAAGACAGAAGCTCCCAGCGGGGCGTAATCCTATAGGCTCGGCACATGTGTGAAGGGGATGGGAAGCCGTCCCCTTTTTACACATGACCAGGGTGGTTTCAGGCGGAGCGCTCGGAAGCCGCCGGGCGGATGGTGAAGGGGCGGCTTCGTAGCTGTACAGCACTTGACGGCGACGGTTTCTAATAGCCGGGGCGGGAAATAAACGTAAAGTAGTCCCGGCGATAAAAGGTGTTGTTCACTTTGATGAAAATACCGCTGTATTGTTCGACAAAACCAATATCCTTGTGATTGACGCCCAAATAAATTTGGATTGGAACCTCGTGCTCGAGATGGTCCTGAAAGTGAAGGTCTTCAGTTAAGTTTTGACCGTTTCTGTACATTCGGCGAGTTCACCCTTTTTCTCAAAAATAGTTGGTTTTTTCTTCATCAGCTAAGACAATCGGACATGCCGGATGGTTGCGTTGAAGAAGAGAAAAATGCACATTTTCTCAGATTTTTTTGGCGGAGGAGAAGGATGATGAAGTGGATTGTAGGTCTTGGAAATCCCGGTGCGGCTTATCAGGATACGAGGCATAATATCGGGTTTATGGCGGTGGATCGCTTTGCCGCCAGGCACAGCATTGCGGTGACGCAGGCGAGGCATAAGGCTGTCCTTGGGGAAGGGCATGTCGGCGGGCAAAAGGTTGTGCTGATAAAGCCGATGACCTATATGAATTTGTCTGGGGAAGCTCTGCGCTCGTACATGGATTTCTATAAGGCGAGCATCGATGATTTGATTGTGCTGTATGATGATATGGACACGCCGTACGGGAATATTCGGCTGCGCTATCAGGGGAGCCCCGGCGGGCACAACGGAATGAAGTCGCTGATTCAGCATCTGGGCACTCCCCAATTTAACCGGATTCGGCTCGGTATTTCACGGCCCCGGCCTGGTTTTCCGATTGTGGACTACGTCTTAACCAAATTCACTAAGGAAGAATTTGCCGCGATGCCGGATGTGCTTGACCGGACATGCGATGCGCTGGAGCATGCGCTGCAGCATCCATTCGAAAAAACAATGGGGCTGTTTAATGCATCCAGCTGAGTATATGAACCAACCCGGCTGGGAATTCCAAAAAAGGGGCGGTCCGAAAACGGCTTGTTTTCTTGATTGTTCCCCGGTGGGGCGCTATAATTACGGATATAAATTCCAGAGCGCGTGCGGAGGATGATCCGGCTTGAAGAAGCCGGAGCTGCCGCCGTGCTGACGGGAGCGAACCTGGACCTTGGCGGAAATACGCTTTGGTCTACTTGGTGTTCGGTAGGAGGACATTTGTCAGATGGAGCGACTAATACGTGCTTTTTCGCAGGATCATGATTTTCAAGCAGTGGTAAGCGGGGTCCGTGCCGGTATGCGGGAACAGCTCGTATGCGGGCTGACCGGATCGTCCAAGCCGGTGATGGTTTCCGCGTTAACCAAGGAGCTGGATCGGCCGCTGCTGGTTGTAACCCACAATATGTTCGCTGCGCAAAAGCTGACTGAAGACCTGGAGGAATGCTTGCCCCCGGGAAATGTATTGCTATATCCCGCCAATGAGCTGATGGTGGCGGAATCGGCTGTAGCCAGCCCGGAAATGCTGGCGCAGCGTATTGATGCCCTGTCCAGGCTGGCAAGGGGATTCCGCGGGATCGTGGTCGCCCCGTACGCCGGTCTGCGCAGGCTTCTGCCTCCAAGCGCGGTATTCCGCCAGGCCGAAGTGACCGTACAGGTTGGCGATACACTGGAGCCGGAGGCATTTTTGCGGAGACTGGTGGAGCTGGGCTATGAGCGTGTCGAGCGCGTAGAGCGCAAAGGCGAGATGAGCGTCAGGGGAGGCATTATTGATGTTTATCCGCTGACGGCCGAGGCAGGCTACCGTATTGAGCTGTTTGATGTCGAGGTTGATTCGATCCGGACCTTTGATCCCGGCGATCAGCGTTCGATTGATAAGCTGGAGCGGGTGTCGCTTGCGCCGTGTAAGGAGCTTTTGGCCGACAGTAAGCGCTTCCAAAATGCGGCTAATCACGCCTTTGAGCTGCTGGAGGAGCAGCTTGGCAAAATGACGGACCGCAAGGCAAAGCAGAAGCTGCAGGAGCATATCGGACACGATATCGAGCGTCTGCGGCAAGAGCACTATTTTAACGACATGTATGCCTATGTCTCGCTGTTGTACCCGGAGCGTCAAACCTTGCTGGATTATGTGGCGCAGGATACGCTGCTGCTGCTGGATGAGCCGCCGCGCCTGATCGAAACGGCCAAGCAGCTCGAGCGGGATGAGGCGGAGTGGGTTACGGGACAGCTGGCCGATGGCAAGATGCTGCCCGCTTGTGTGCTGGCGAAGAAATATGAGACCCTGCTGCACCGAACGCCGTTCCCGGTTCTATATTTGTCCTTGTTCCTTCGCCAGGTTCCCCAGACGCAGCCGCAAAATATCGTGAACTTCCTGTGCCGGGCGGTGCAAAATTTCCATGGGCAGATGAATGTGCTGAAATCCGAAATGGAGCGCTGGAAAAAAGCCGGCGTCCAGGTGATGCTGCTTGGCAGCGGGGAAGAGCGGGTTGATCGTATCCGCCGGGTGCTGAACGACTATGATATCAGCGAGCCCCTCATCATTGACGGTAATCTGCAAAGCGGCTTCGAGCTGAATTCGGTTCATCTGGTGGTTATTACGGAAGGCGAGATGTTCACGCAGAAGCAGCGCAAAGCACGCAAGGTGGACAAAAAAATCGACAATGCGGAGCGGATTAAAAGCTATTCGGAGCTGAAAATCGGCGACTATGTAGTACATGTCAATCACGGTATTGGGAAATATGTCGGTATCGGCACGCTGGAGATCGGCGGTATTCATAAGGATTATTTGCATATTTTGTATGCCGGCGGCGACAAGCTGTCCGTTCCGATCGAGCAAATTGATTTGATTCAAAAATATATCGGCTCCGAGGAAAAGGAACCGAAGGTATACAAGCTGGGCGGCACGGAATGGAACCGGGTGAAGAGCAAGGTGCGCACCTCGGTGCAGGATATCGCCGATGACTTGATTAAGCTCTATGCTGAGCGGCAGTCCGCTACCGGCTTTGGGTTCGGGAAGGATACGCCGTATCAGCAGGAATTCGAAGGCATGTTCCCGTATGACGAGACCGTCGATCAGCTGCGGGCAATTGAGGAAATCAAGAAGGACATGGAGAAGCCTCGCCCGATGGATCGGCTGCTCTGCGGCGATGTAGGCTACGGCAAGACGGAGGTGGCGATACGCGCGGCCTTCAAGGCGGCTATTGACGGCAAGCAGGTAGCGGTGCTGGTGCCGACGACGATTTTGGCCCAGCAGCATTATGAGACATTCCGGGAGCGCTTCTCCGGCTATCCGTTTAATATTCAGGTCATCAGCCGGTTCCGCTCGAAGAAGGAGCAGAACGACACGATCAAGGGAGTGAAGGCCGGAACGGTGGATGTCATTATCGGCACGCACCGTCTGCTGTCGTCGGACCTGCAGTTTAAGGACCTGGGACTGCTTATCGTGGATGAAGAGCAGCGGTTCGGCGTGTCGCACAAGGAGAAGCTGAAGCGCCTCAAAACAAATGTGGATGTCCTGACACTGACGGCAACGCCAATTCCGCGCACGCTGCACATGTCGATGCTCGGGGTGCGTGATTTGTCCGTTATCGAGACGCCGCCGGAGAATCGGTTCCCCGTGCAGACCTATGTGGTGGAGCACTCCAACAGCCTGATCCGCGAGGCGGTAGAGCGGGAGCTTTCCCGCGGCGGTCAGGTTTATTACCTGTATAACCGGGTGCAAGGCATTCAGCAAATGGCGGATCAAATCTCGATGCTCGTCCCGGATGCCAAGGTAACCGTAGGACACGGCCAGATGGGGGAGCAGGAGCTGGAGCGGACGATTCTGGACTTCCTGGACGGGGAGTACGATGTGCTGGTCAGCACCAGTATCATCGAGACCGGTGTCGATATCCCGAATGTAAACACCTTGATTGTACACGATGCAGACAAAATGGGACTGTCCCAGCTGTATCAGCTCCGGGGGCGCGTAGGCCGTTCCAACCGGATTGCGTATGCGTATTTCACTTATCAGCGGGATAAAGTGCTCAATGAGGTCGCCGAGAAGCGGCTGCAGGCGATTAAGGAATTTACCGAGCTGGGATCGGGCTTCAAAATCGCGATGCGCGATTTATCGATTCGAGGCGCCGGGAACCTGCTTGGCGCGGAACAGCACGGGTTTATCGCATCGGTGGGCTTTGACTTGTACTCCCAGATGCTCGGAGAGGAAATCGCGCGGCGCAAGGTGGAGATGGGGGAAGAGGCTCCGGTTGTGCAGAGCCTGAGCGTGCAGCTGGATATTAACATTGATGCATACTTGCCGTCGGACTACATCTATGACAGTATGCAAAAAATTGAAATTTATAAAAAAGTTTCCAATATTAAAACCTTGGAGGAAGCGTCGGACCTGCAGGAGGAAATGGAAGACCGATTCGGCACGCTGCCTCAGGCCGTCCTCAATCTACTGTCGGTGGCCCGTATGAAGGTGTACAGCGCCCAGTACAACGTGGAATCGATTACCCGGAAAAATGAAGATTGGACGATTACGCTGCATGCCAGCCAAGGGGAGTATCTGGACGGTCAGAAGCTGAGTCAGCTATCCAGCGCGGAGTTTCAAGGTCGCTTTAAGCCTGTGCAAGGCAGCCGGCCGGCGCTGATCTTCAAAGCCCGCGGGCTTCAGGCCGACGAGGCGCTGCAGATGCTCGAAGGCTTCCTGGGGTCGCTGGGCCAAGTGCTTTCAGCAGCGGAGCCGCGGCAGGAGGCAGTGCGATAGACGACGAAAGTGACAAATAACAGTAAAACGGTCTCATGGATGGTGAAAAAAGCGGTATGCTGCGGGACAGTATACCGTTTTTTTGTGCTTTTCGTGTTGGCTCAGGCGCGATCCGGTTCGAGCGGGATTCGGGCCAGATTAGCGGAAATGCCAGATGTATAAGAACATGGCAACGGTAGGATACTAACGACAGCAAGATCACACTCAATTAACTTTCATTGAACAAATACACCTGAACCATCCAGTCAGTCAAAACCTTTCAAGAAAGCGGGGCAACAAGAAGTATGAAAGCTACTGGAATAGTGCGCAGAATCGACGATTTAGGCCGTGTTGTCATACCCAAAGAAATTCGCCGCACCTTGCGGATTCGTGAGGGCGATCCGCTCGAAATATTTGTTGACCGCGACGGGGAAGTTATTTTGAAGAAGTATTCTCCAATCGGAGAGCTTGGCGATTTCGCCAAGGAATATGCGGAGTCTCTGCATGAAAGCACGAATCATATTACGATGATTTGCGATCGGGATTCCATTATTGCCGTATCCGGCGCGCCGAAAAAGGAATATCTGGAGAAGCAGATCGGCGCACAGGTGGAATCCTGCATGGAAAACCGCAGGACAACGCTTGAAACAACCGCCGGCAAATTCGATCTGCTGAAGGATACGCCAGAGGCTTATGTCTCCTATGTCATAGCGCCGATTGTAGCCGGAGGAGACCCGATTGGGGCGGTTATTCTGGTCAGCAAGGACGAAGCCGTAAAAATGGGGCAAATGGAGCTGAAGATGGCTGAGACCGCTGCGGGCTTTTTGGCGAAGCAGATGGAGCAATAGGCGCCGGTGGAGCAGACCGGCCGGACAAGACAGGCTTCCTGTCACGTGGGACGTTCGGGGCGTTCAACGTAGATGGGGAGCTTGTTTTTGTGCGTTTTTTCGGAGGCGGATTCGGGCTTGAACAGTGGCATTCCTGCGTGCCTGTGCTCCTCGTCTGGCCGAAGCCCGTAGTATTGGACCGCACGGGTAATGTATAATAGGCACGAGGTGAACCGGGTGCGTGAGTATGAAGCAGCATGATAAAGCCGCTGCCTTGGGCAGCGGGCAGGAAAGTCGATCAGGGCCGGAGCAGTTTTCAGCGGGCCCCCGTAAGGAGAGCAAGGCAGGATCCAAGCTGCTGAAAGGAGCGGCGGTTTTGGGGCTTGCGTCCATTGTGTCCAAGCTGCTGGGTACGATGCAAAAAATCCCGCTGCAAAATTTAGCGGGCGATGAAGCCTACGGTATTTATAATGCGGTTTACCCGCTGTACAACGTCATTTTGACGCTGGCAGTGGCGGGATTTCCCATTGCTGTATCCAGATTTGTGGCGGAAAAAGCCGCAGAAGGAAACTGGGGGGAAGCGCGCCGCATTCTGAGGCTCACCAGCCTGTGGCTTGCCGGGACAGGACTGCTTTGCTGCATGGGGCTGTATTTCGGCGCTGACCTGCTGGCAGGCCTGCTCGGAAACAGCCGGACGGCGTTGGCGATACGAAGTGTGTCGCTTGCGCTGCTTATTGTACCGTTGATGTCGGCTCTGCGGGGTTATTTTCAGGGGCTGGAGGATATGATCCCTACCGCAGTGTCACAGGTGTGGGAGCAGCTTGTGCGTGTCGTCACCATGCTGGGGCTGCTGTTTTTATTTTTACATATGGACGACACGGTTATCGCAGCCGGCGCGATGTTCGGCTCAGTTACCGGCGCAGCGGCCGGTCTCGGCGCTATGCTGTACTACTGGCGGCGGGAGAAGCGGCGGAGGCATTCTGACCGCTCCGTCTCCGCACGGCTGCAAGCCGGAGCGGGCGTCCAGCCGGAAAGTGTAAAAGAGCTGGCATCGCGTTTTGTACCGTATGCGTTATCGGTCTGTCTCGGCTTGATGGCCGTCCCGCTGCTGGCGCTTGTGGATTCCTTCACCATTCCCCGGCTGCTTGGAGCGGAGGGCTGGACAGAATCTGCCGCGCTGGTTGAATTCGGTGTATACAACCGGGCGCAGCCGCTAATCCAGCTCGTCAGTCTGACGGCGACCTCACTGGCCGTAGCGCTTATTCCTGCGATCGCAAACGCCAAAGCCAGCGGGCGGGCGGATTTGATCCGCCGCCACAGTGAAGCCGCTGTCCGCTTCTCGTGGCTGATTGGCCTGGCGGCGGCCGTAGGCTTAGCCGTCACGGCCGCGCCGATGAATGTGATGTTTTATCAAAATACGCTCGGCACGGATGCCATGCGCATTTTGGCGCTGACCGCATGGCTGAGCACCGTTTGCGTCGTGTCCGGCAGTGTGCTGCAGGGGCTGGGGCGTGAAAAGCTTCCCGCAGTACATCTGCTGCTGGCCGCCGCCATGAAGCTGGCGCTGAATGTGCTCCTGGTCCCGCGTTATGGGATTAACGGCGCTGCCGCCGCGGCCGTTGCGGCATATGCCGGCGCTTGCCTGCTGAACCTGATTCAACTGCGGCGGGCGGCAGGCAGCCGCTTCCCGGCCGGCGCGTATATATGGCGTCCCTTGCTGGCGGCGGCCTTGCTGGCCTGCGGCTTGGCGGGCCTTTTGTGGGCGCTCGGGGAAGCGGGTGCAGTCTGGACCCCGCCTGAGCGGCTCTACGCTATTGCAACGTCCTTGCTGGCCGTTGCGGCGGCGGTTCCGCTTTATTTTGCCGGGCTGCTAGTTTCCGGAGCATGGACAGACCGGGATTGGCGGGCGCTGCCCGGTATTGCAGGCCGTGCAGCACGCCTGCCGCGCCGGCTGAGGAGCTGGCTGCGGCTTGATGCGGCGGACAACCGCAGGAAGCAGTAGCCGGGATTGATTTTGGACAGGACTGATTTCGATTCGATGGTGACGGTTAAAATCTGATTTCGCTGCTCGGCAAGGCGCTCCATGAACAATCCGGACGAGTCGGCTTACCCGGCAGCAAATTCATTTAAACAAGGGAGGGGACCGAGCATGACTGCATCGATTACAGTCGTCGGGCTTGGCACCGGCGACGCATCCCAGCTTACACTCGGGGTCTGGAACAAAATCAGCACCGCCGGGAGCTTATATCTGCGCACGGCGGATCACCCGGTGGTTCAATATTTGCAGGAGCAGCAGGTTGCGTTTTCTACATTCGATACGCTTTATAAGCAGCATGAATCGTTTGCCGGGGTGTATGAGGCTATTGTGGAGGAGCTCATCGCAGCCGCAGGAGAATCTGGCACGGGAGACATTGTGTATGCCGTTCCCGGGCATCCGATGGTCGCGGAATATACAGCTGTACTGCTCCGTGAGCGCTGTCCGCAGCAGGGGATTCCGCTGCATTTTCTCGGCGGGGAAAGCTTTCTTGATCAGGCGTTTCTCCGGTTCGGCTTTGACCCGATTGAGGGCTTCATCCTGCTGGACGCAACGGCGCTTCAGCACGCCCATATTAACCCCCGTTTACATACGATAATCGGTCAAGTGTACGATGCCCTGACGGCCTCGGATGTGAAATTGACGCTGATGGAATGGTACCCGGAGGATGCCGAGGTTGTCGTCGGCCATGCGCTTGGCGTGGCGGGACGAGAGCATATCCAGCGGGTGCCCTTGCTTGAGCTGGACCGGATGAAGGAGTACGGCAATTTGTCCTTAATCTGGGTGCCGGCCCGTAATGACGATGCGGTATTAAACCGCAGCTTTGAGCGCTTGCGGGAAATTGTGGAACTGCTGCGCAGCCCGGACGGCTGCCCGTGGGATCGGGAGCAGACGCACCTCAGTATCCGCAAAAACTTAATCGAGGAAGCCTATGAGGTGCTGGAGACGCTGGATGACGATGATCCTGACGCTATGTGCGAGGAGCTCGGTGATCTGCTGCTTCAAATCATGCTTCATTCCCAAATGGAGGCTGAGACGGGAGCATTCCATGTCTATGATGTGGTTCGAACGCTTAACGAGAAGCTCATTCGCCGTCATCCCCATGTATTCGGGGAAACTGCGGCGCAGAACGCCGAAGAGGCGCTTCGCAGCTGGCAGGCAATCAAGGCCGAAGAGAAGCAGGCCAAAGGAATCGATACCGAAAGGCAGTCGGTGCTTGCCGGTGTGCCGAGAGACCTGCCTGCCCTCCTTAAAGCGGCTGCGTTTCAGAAGAAAGCGGCGAAGGTCGGCTTCGATTGGGACAGCCTGGATGGCGTCATCGGCAAGGTGGAGGAGGAGCTTCTGGAGCTGAAGGAGGCGGTGCGTGAAGCAGCCGGAAGCAGGGACGAGAAGGCGCGCGAGCACAGCGCGGAAGAGCTGGGGGATTTACTTTTTTCCGTTGTCAATATTGCTCGATTTTTGGAGATTGACCCCGAATTGGCGCTGACGCAATGTAACAATAAATTCCAAAAAAGGTTTTTGTATATCGAGGAAAAGCTGCGTTTAAATGGAAAAAGTTTTGAGCAAACTGATATTCAAGAGATGGAGAAATGGTGGCAGGAAGCGAAAAACTTTTAAAAAATACGACCGAAGTAGAAGGATTTTCCTGACTAACAAAGAATAATACTGTGGTGCTAGTCTATTTTTCATTGGACATTCATATAGGAGGAGAAAAAATAACATGAACAAAACGGATCTAATCAACAATATTGCTCAAAAGAGCGGCCTGTCCAAAAAAGATGTCGAATCTGTGCTGAACGGCTTCCTTGGTGAAGTTACCGATGCGCTCGCTGGCGGCGACAAAGTTCAACTGATCGGCTTCGGAACCTTCGAAACCCGCAAACGTTCCGGCCGCACGGGCCGCAACCCGCAAACCGGCAAAGAAATTGAAATTCCGGAGTCCAAGGTTCCGGCATTCAAAGCGGGCAACAAGCTTAAAGAAGCTGTGAAATAATGCGGCTCGATAAGTTTCTGAAGGTTTCCCGCCTCATTAAGCGGAGAACTGTAGCTAAGGATGTGTCCGATCAGGGGCGCATTTGGATTAACGGCCGGGAAGCCAAAGCCAGCAGCACTGTCAAGGTCGGCGATGAGCTGGTGGTACGCTTCGGCCAGAAAAGTCTTACCGTCCGGGTAGAGCGTATCAGCGATACGACCCGTAAGGAAGAGGCGGCCCAAATGTATACCGTGCTGAGCGAACAATTTCATAAGGCTGATGAACAATAAAGCCAGTATACGGGCGGTTTCCGGGTTGACGGAGACCGCTTTTTTGATGTCTTCTCGCGTGTCGGCGACGCTGTGCCGTTCCCATTTACCGACCCGGCTGCAGACCTCACGGTTTTGACGCAGGTTTATGCGGATCCGCTTGTTCTATTTTCCCGCCCTAGTCCATATCGTAGTACAAGAAGGAGGGGTACAGGCTATGGTGGAACAGGGCAAAGCGAAACGGCAGGAGGTTCATCTGGTGAACCGCAAGCTGCTCGAAATATCCGGGGTCCGCAAGGTAGAGAGCTTCGACAGCGATCATTTTTTGCTGGATACGGAGTGCGGCTTGCTGGAGGTGAAGGGACAGAACCTGCATATCAAAAATTTGAGCCTGGAGCAGGGGCTTGTGGCTATTGAGGGTGTCGTCCGATTGGTGGCCTACGTAGAAGCGGGCGGGCAGGAAAAAGGCAAGGGTCTGCTCGGGAAGCTGTTCAAGTGAGCTTAAATGAGCAGTTCTTAACCATGTACATGATGTTCGGCTGCGGCATGGGCATGGGGCTGGCCTTCGACCTTTATCGTGTGCTGGCCGCCCGGTTCAAGCTGTCCCGTCTGCCGCTAGCCCTGCTTGACATCGTATACTGGATTGCCGCCACAGCGCTGGTGTTTCAAATGCTCCTGTACAGCAACCACGGGCAGGTGCGCCTGGTGGTGTTTATTGGCATCCTGCTTGGAGCGGGCATGTATTTCGTATTGTTTAGCCGCGCTGCGGTTTGGACGATAAATCGGCTGCTGCGAATAGCGGCCGCGCTGATCCGTTTTATTATCAAGCTGCTGCGGATCGTATTGCTTGGTCCTCTGATGGCGCTTTGGCGCATAGCTATAGCCATTTTCCGAATTTTCCGGGCGATCTCTATTTTCCTGTTCAAAATTGTGTTACAATTGCTTTATCCATTCTGGAGCTTGCTGAAATGGCTGTATCGGAGCATGCTCGGACGGTTCAAGAAATGACGTGGGAGGAATTTTTCCGCATGCAAGCTCAGAAAAATACGGGTTCTCAACGGCGCATCCGCATGGTGCTGCTCATCGTGGCCGGTGTATTGGTTTGGGCAGGCTGCACGTTTTGGAATCAGATGGGACGGCTGCAAGCCAAATCTGACCAAATTGACGAGCTGCAGGGAAAGCTGGACGACATGAAGCAGCAGAATGACCAGTACAAGCTGGAAGTGGCTCGTTTGGAAGACCCCGAATTTATTGAACAAAAGCTGCGTAAGGAATACAATTATACACGTGCAGGGGAGACCATGTTCAACACCCTGCGCTAGCCTGAAGCAAATGTTGCGCGCAGCCGGATGATAGACCATTGATCTCGTAAACAGCATCATGTATAATCTGCATAGCCAATAGTTTCGTTGGTACATTTTTAAGGGAGGATTCGTTTACTCTATGGCAATTGAAGTGGGCACCAAGTTAGAAGGCAAGGTGACGGGAATCACCCATTTTGGAGCGTTTGTGGAGCTTTCCGAAGGTGTCACTGGTCTCGTTCATATTTCAGAGATTGCCGATAACTACGTCAAAGACGTGAATGACCATTTGAAGCTCGGGGACAAAGTTTTAGTGAAGGTCATCAATGTCGATAAGGACGGAAAGATCGGTCTTTCCATCAAGCAAACGGTGGATAAACCGGTAGAGGAACGGCCTTCCCGGCAAGAACGGCCGAATCGCGGCGATTTCCCGCGCGGCGGTGGTGGAGACCGCGGCGACCGCGGTGGGCGCGGAGGCAAGCCCCCAATGGGTAGACCTCCAATGAATAGACTTTCCTTCGAAGACAAAATGTCACGTTTTCTGAAGGACAGTGAAGAGCGTATTTCGTCATTACGGAAGAATACTGAAGGAAAACGCGGCGGCCGTGGCGCGCGTCGCGACTAATCATACATCCTAGACTCACATTTCCGCATCCGGACTATGACCGGGTGCGGTTTTTTGCATTTTTTCGGGAAAATGCCCGTACGGCCGTTGGCTGTTTTCGTCGGAAAAAACTTTGAATCTACTACGCCATTGCGACAAACTTTATACTAGAGCCCCGGTATAATAGGGAACACCAAATTGTCATAGGTGGTGTAGCTCTCAATGATGAAATTGCGTCTGGGTAAGTTCAATCCGATACTGCACAAAGAAATGCGGAAGGGAAACCAAACCGGAGATACGTCTGAGGGACTGCCGAATATCAGGCAGGCACTTGTCCTGGGACAAGGCCCCGTGCTGCTCGTGGCGATGAGCTTTTTGCTGGGACGGGCCATGATTCTGGAGCAGCTTGCGCCGTTCGCAATCGCTTTTTTTGCCGTCGTGTATTTCATTCGGCCTGATGTTTTGCGCTGGGTCGGCGCGGCGCTTCTCGCAGGAAGCTTGTTTGCAGCCGAGATCCGGACCGTGGAGCTGGCGGCGGAGCTGCTTGTGTTCCTGCTGCTGCAAAAGGGACTCGAACGATTCGAACGGGCCGAGGTCTCGTATGCGCCATTCCTGGTTTTCGTCTCCGCATTCATGGTTCAGTTGTTTTCCAGCATTACGGCCGCCGAGCTGAACTGGTATGCGCTGACGATGACCGGAGTGGATGCGCTGCTCAGCTTTATTCTGACGCTCATTTTCGTGCAAGCGCTGTCGGTGTTTACACCCGGACGTAAAAATTATCATTTGAAAAATGAAGAAATCATTTGTCTAGTGATATTACTTGCCTCCGTCATGACGGGAACGGTCGGCTGGGTCATTTACGGGGTTTCCGTAGAGCATTTCTTGTCGAGGTATTTGATTCTAATCTTTGCTCTGGCTGGAGGCGCCCCGCTCGGAGCGTCAGTCGGAGTAATCGCCGGTCTGATACTCAGCCTGGCCAATCTGAATGCGATTGTCCAAATGAGCCTGCTGGCCTTCTCCGGCTTGCTGGCCGGCCTGCTGAAGGACGGAGGGAAATGGGCCGTGGCTGTGGGGATGCTGCTGGGAGTGTCCATCCTGTCCGTCTACTTGGATGAGGCGGGGCAAATCTTGTACTCGCTCGGGGAATCGCTGGGCGCAGTGGTGCTGTTTATGCTGACGCCGAAGCGGTGGCTGACCCAGGTGAGCAAGTACGTGCCGGGCACACAAGAAAATATGAAGTCGCAGTACGATTATGCGAAGCGCGTGCGGGACGTGACGGCTCAGCGTGTGGCCCAGTTCTCGGAGGTGTTCCGTCAATTGTCACGCAGCTTCAAGCAGCTGACGGGCCAGGAAGAGAGCGGGGAGCCCGGACAAGGACGGGAGGCCGATCATTTTATGAATGCGGTCACGGACAAAACATGCGGTTCCTGCGGAAAGCAGCGACAATGCTGGGAATTTCAGTTTAAGTCGACCTACCAGTACATGACGGATATGATGACCGTCGTCGAAGCGAACCCGGCTGTTCAGGCCAAGGACATTCCGATGTCCTGGCGGAAGCAGTGCAACAAAACCGAAACCGTGCTGGAAACGATGAAGCGGCAGTATGAGCTGTATCAAAATAATTTGCACTGGAAGCGCCAAATTCAAGACAGCCGCCAGCTCGTGGCCGAGCAGCTGACAGGCGTATCTCAGGTGATGGAGGATTTGGCGAAGGAAATCCGGCGGGAAGGGCAGGAGCTGTTTGTGCAGGAGGAGCAAATCCGAAGCGCGCTGGAGTCGCTGGGCTTGTCGATTCAAAGCATCGATATTATTTGCTTGGAGGAGGGGAACGTCGAAATCGAGATTGTGCACCGCTACACCCGGGGCTACGACGAATGCCGCAAAATAATCGCTCCGCTGTTGTCCGACATTTTAGGGGAGAACATTGCGGTTAAGAAGGAGCAATCGGCTCCGAACGGGGAGGGGGCCAGTACGGTGATGCTGGCTTCAGCCAAGGAGTACGAGGTCGAGACCGGTGTAGCCTATGCGGCGAAGGGCGGAGAACTGCTGTCCGGCGACAGCTTCAGCACTGCGGAGCTTGGGAACGGCAAGTTCGCGGTTGCGCTGAGCGACGGCATGGGCAACGGCGAACGGGCTCGCGCCGAGTCCAGCGCGGCCCTGTCCATTCTGCAGCAGCTCCTGCGCTCCGGCATGGACGAGCGTCTGGCGGTCAAAAGCGTAAATTCAGTGCTGCTTCTGCGTTCCTCCGATGAGATGTATGCTACGGTTGATGTGGCCTTAATCGATTTGTACCATGCCAAAACGACCTTTCTCAAAATTGGGTCGACGCCAAGCTTCATTAAACGCGGTCAGGAGGTTATTCCGGTTTCATCGAGCAATTTGCCGGTCGGCATTTTGCAGGACATCGATATTGATTTGGTCCGGCTTCAATTGCTGCCGGGGGACATGCTTATTATGATGACGGACGGTATATATGACGCGCCGGGCCATGCGGTGAACAAGGATTTGTGGATGAGGCGCATGATTCAGGAAATTGAAGTTCAGGATTCCCAGGAATTTGCCGATTGCCTGCTGGAGCGGATCGTCCGCCATCATCAAGGCGATATTGTCGATGACATGACGGTCGTGGTGGCGCGAATTGAGAAGTACAAGCCGGAATGGGCGACCTTCCGCTGGCCGGGGACCACCCGGATTGAGCGGCCCCGGACAGTCAGTTAACCACGAGGCGGTCAAGACTCGACGGGCGCCCTCTTTTACGCGGAAGCAGCCCTTTGTTTATGAACCTGCCATATCAGGGGAATACGTCTGCAAAAAATGTTGCGCAGAAAGGAGGATTTTTGTTGAAACGTATGGAATTGTTACCTCACTGGATTTATCCTTCATTTGGAAGAGGAGAATATGGTGCATTCCATCGTAAACTTGCTGCAAAAGGTTCCATTGTTTCAGGATTTCTCTGAACTGGAGCTGGAGAATATGGCCCCGTTATTCGCCGTGCGTTCTTATAAGAAAGGAACTGTGTTGTTTTTTGAAGGCGATTTGGGGGAAGAGCTGTTTCTTGTCCATACCGGAGTCGTCAAAATTTCCCGTCTCGAGAATTCCAAGGAAGTCACACTGGCGCTTTTTCGCAGCGGTGACTTTTTCGGAGATATGGCTATTATCCGAAAGGGCCTCACCCGGTCGGCTACGGCGGAAACGATGGAGGATGCGACACTGTATCAGCTCAGTCGGACAGATTTTTTCAAATTTCTGGAGGTCAGTCCCAGCTTGTGCCTGAAGCTGCTGGAGGTCACCATGGATCGGCTGCGCCGGGCCAATGAGGTGATTCATGATATCACGCTTCTGGACGTCCGTTCGCGGATTATGAAAACGATACTGCGCTTGGCCGTCGAGTACGGCACGGAGAATGAAGAGGGGATACTCATCAATGTGAAGCTCACCCATCAGCAAATCGCCAATATCGTGGGAACGGTTCGCGAATCGGTCACGAAGGTGCTTCAAGAGCTGCAGGATGATAATGTCATCGTGATTCGAAAAAAAATGATTTTGGTCCAGGATCAAGAAGCGCTGCAGCAAAAAATATGTTATCTATAAACCGGGCTGCCTATGCTGCGTATGACTGGGCCAGTCCGGTTTTATTTGGCATTACCATCAGGGTCAGCCGGATTCTGGCGTTTTACTCTCAGCTTCGGTATAGTAAGAATCGAGAATTACATCGTCTGTGAGGTTGAATGATCCATTATTTGGGGATACTAGTGCTATCCAGTTTCGTATCGGGAAAACGGGAGGCGCTAGCATGAAACAAATTTTGTTAATCACAGATGGCTGTTCCAATGTGGGAATCAGTCCGGAAATGGCGGCGGCACATGCACGGGGGCAGGGGATTACTGTCAATGTCATCGGGGTTGTCGACGGCGGGCTTATCGGAGAACATGGCGCAGAGGAAATTGCCGAGACAGCGCAGGCGGGGGGCGGCATGAGTAAAATTGTTGCCCCAAGCATGCTGTCGCAGACGGTACAGATGCTTACCCGTAAAACGGTGATATCTACGCTGCAGCAAGTGGTGAATCAGGAGCTTCGGCATATTCTGGGGCCTGAACAGGGAGAATTGACGGAGCTGTCACCCGAACGCCGCGGCGAAGTGGTGCATCTGGTGGAGGAGCTGAGTGAATCGGCCTCACTGCAAATCGCCCTGCTTGTGGATACAAGCGCCAGCATGAAGCCGAAGCTTGGGGCTGTAGAAGAGGCGATTCGGGATTTGATGCTCAGCCTGCAGGCGCGTCAAGGGATAAGCGAGGTCGCTGTGTTCCATTTCCCTGGCCCTGCCGGGCAGGACGATGCGGCTTGTCAGCTCACGTCATGGTCCAGGGATGTTTCGGCGCTTCCCCGTTTGTTCGGAAGGCTTAAGATGAAAGGAAATACACCGACAGGGCCGGCACTGCTTCATGTAGTCGAAGCGATTGCCTCGGCGGGCGGAACCGCGAAGCAACTGCGGGAGCCGGTCCGGACGGCCCGGGTCATTCAAAGCCCGCGGAAGGAAGGGATGTTCGGTGAGTACCTCGTTTGACCGGTGGCCCGGCGCGGGCAGCAGCATCCGCGGGCGCTGGAACCACTATGAATACCGGGTGGCCCGTCTGCTCGGACAAGGTGCAAACGGAAAAGTATATTTGGCTTATAAGGGCTACATCCCCTATGCTCTCAAAATCGGCTATGACGGGATGGATTTGCAAATGGAAGTCAACGGACTGCGTACGCTGATGTCGGCCGGCTGTATCGATTCGAATTATTTAATCGACGTGGACGATTGGCAGGAGGGCGGGCAGTCCGTTCCTTTTTATGTGATGAAGTATGTCAAGGGCGTGCCGGCGCTTTCGTTCATATCGAAATACGGCAAAGACCGCATCGGAGTAGTGGGCGGGCACCTGCTAAATAAGCTGTGCGCGCTTCATAAGGGCGGTTGGGTATTCGGGGATTTGAAGGTCGATAATGTGCTCGTTTCCGGTGAAGGTGAGGTAGAGCTCATCGATTATGGCGGTGTGACCCAAATGGGGAGAGCGGTCAGACAATTTACGGAGCTGTATGACCGGGGCTTTTGGGGGGCGGGTTCGCGAACAGCCGATGCGGGCTACGATTTATTCGCATTTGCCTTGTGCTGTCTGCATCTGACCGATGAGGATAACCGGATTTGCTCCTCGGGCAAGCTGATTCCCCAGCACCGGGAGGCGGACTATTTGCTGGATGCGATCCGGGCCAGCCGGTACTGCCGTAAATTCGCGCCGGTGCTCATCAAGGCTGTGCGCGGGGAGTATGGGTCTTCGGCCCAGGCTTTAACCGAGTGGCGGGCGCTGCAGTATCAGCAAAGCGCCCTGAGGCGATCAAGGCGTGCCGGCGGCCGTAAGGCAACGCCGGTAGGCGGGTGGCTGACCGCCGCTTTTATGGGGGCGCTCGTGCTGCTTGGTACAAGCTTATATTATTTTTTGCAGTAAATTAGGCTGCTCTAGGGGGGGGGATAGCCCGAATGCAATTGCTGGAACGGGTGGAGCGGGATATTCGGGAGCAGGAGCTGCTGCGCCAAGGATCTGTGCTGATTGTGGCAGTATCCGGCGGCGCCGACTCCACCGCGCTGCTGCATATGCTGCACAAGCTAAGTGAAGAGTGGAGCTGGCGGCTGGTTGTCGCCCATGTGAATCACATGTTCCGGGGAGACGAATCGCTTGCGGAGGCAAGGCAAGTGGAGGCCCTGGCCCGGAGTCTGGGCCTTCCCTGCGAGACCGCGCATATCGATATCCCCGGTTATTTGCAGAGCCGGGCCATGAACCCGCAGGATGCGTCCCGCGAGCGGCGGTACGCTTTTTTGCTGGAGACGGCCGGCCGGTATGGGGCAAGCGCGATTGTGCTGGCCCATCATGCCGATGACCAGGCGGAGACGGTGCTGCTTCATTTGCTGCGAGGCAGCGGGGGATCAGGCCTATCGGGAATGGCCTTCAAGCGGATTGAAAAAAATGTGGAACTTGTTCGGCCCCTCCTGCGTATATACAAAACAGAACTGCTGAAGTACTGCTCTGATAATGGACTTCTCTTCAGTGAAGACAGCAGCAACGCTGAACGCAAGTATGCCCGTAACCGGATTCGTCTGGATGCGCTGCCTTATTTGCGCCAATTTAATCCGCGCATCAGCGAAGCGCTCGTGCGTCTGGCCGAAACGAACCGGGCGGAGGATGATTATTTGCAGGGGGTGGCGGCAGGCTGGCTTCAACAGCATGGACGGTCAATCGGGCCGGGCTATGCATTTTCCCGGGAGGCCTTCATCAAGGAGCATGTTGCTTTACAAAGAAGAGTTATTAAACTAATATTAAGTTATGTTTTTTCAGGTGGGGGTTCAGTGGATTTTTCAGCCATTGAGCGCATCCGCCGAGCGGCTGCACAGCAGCGCAAATCCAATATACATATTGAGGTTCCGGGTGCTGCACGAATGGTTCGGGTATACGATGAAATTCGGCTGGAACGAACCACGAACAAAAGTAAGGCCGATTATTCCTATGCATTATCCAAAAACGAGGCACTTCAAGCCGGAATCCTGGAACTTCCGGAGGCAGAAGGTGTTCTTTTTTATGAAGTGCGCAGCCATGAGGGTGTGATATGTAGGCCGAAGCCGGCAAGCTTTTTAGATGAAGCGCAGTTTGCTTTGGAACAATTGGAATTTCCGCTTGTTGTCCGAAGCCGCCTTGCGGGAGATCGTATGGAGGTTCTCGGTTTAAACGGCTCCAAAAAAGTAAAAGATATTTACATTGACGACAAGGTTGCGCCTGATGTCCGCAGCAGGCTGCCGCTTGTTTGTGACGCTTCCGGTCGTGTGCTGTGGATTCCGGGCATCCGACGGTCCCGGCACGCGCTGCCGGACGGCGAGACGGGCGATCAGCCGAGATTAATCTTGGGCTTCGGGGCGAGAATGTAATTATCCTACATCTCATAGAATAGTACAGGAGGGGCCTGGCTTGCAGAATGATATTCAAGAAGTGCTGTTTACCGAGCAGCAGCTCCAGGACAAAATTCAGGAGCTTGGCGAACAGCTCAGCCGGGAGTTTGCTGGCAGAAATCCGTTAATGATTTGTGTTTTGAAGGGCGCGTTCATTTTTATGGCTGATTTGGCCAAGCGGATGGATATTCCGGTAGAGCTTGACTTCATGGCCGTGTCCAGCTACGGTCAATCGACCAAGTCCTCGGGCGTGGTCAAAATTGTAAAAGACCTCGATACGACAGTTGAAGGGCGCGATGTGCTGATCGTCGAGGACATTATTGACAGCGGGCTGACGCTAAGCTATCTAATCGACGTATTGGAGCGCAGAAACGCATTGTCTGTTACGGTTGTAACCTTGTTCGACAAGCCGGGACGGCGCACCGTTGATTTGGAAGCCGATTATAAAGGCTTTACAATCCCGGATGCATTTGTAGTCGGCTACGGTCTGGATTACGCGGAGAAATACCGCAATTTGCCGTATGTCGGAATTTTGAAGCCGGAAGTGTATACCAAGTGATGCCCGCCACCCCGTTCTATTGTGAAGGCCAGAGTGGCTGTGGTAAAATAATGAAGTGCGCCGCGAGAGGAGGTAGGGGATGAATCGTATTATCCGGAATACCGGATTTTATCTGCTTATTTTTTTAGTCACCGTGGGTATCGTTCACTTTATCAGTACACAGAACGATCAGAAGGCATCGATTAGCTACGACCAGCTCCGCCAGGAAATCAAAAGCAATAATGTGGAGTCGGTAAACATCAAGTTTGAGGGTTATACATACTTGGTGAACGGTAAATACCGGAAAGCACCGGACAATTCCGACAAGCTGAATTTCGTAACCCATGCCCCCTTCAGTGACGATTTTGTGAAATATTTGGAAGACAGCGGCATTAAGACCATCCAGGTCGACAAAATGGAAGGGGACAATGTCTGGATTACGTTCCTGACCTCCATTATTCCGTTCGTCATTATATTCATCCTGTTCTTCTTCTTGCTCAATAATGCTCAAGGCGGCGGCGGCAAAGTGATGAACTTTGGCAAGAGCCGTGCTCGCTTGTACAACGAAGAGAAGAAACGGGTCACATTCGAAGATGTGGCCGGCGCGGATGAAGAAAAGCAAGAGCTCGTGGAAGTCGTTGAATTTTTGAAGGATCCCCGCAAGTTTGCGGCGCTTGGCGCACGCATTCCGAAAGGGGTTTTGCTGAACGGTCCTCCGGGAACCGGTAAAACCTTGCTCGCCCGTGCTGTTGCCGGTGAAGCAGGCGTGCCATTCTTTAGCATCAGCGGCTCGGACTTCGTGGAGATGTTCGTCGGTGTTGGTGCGTCCCGTGTGCGGGATTTGTTCGAGAACGCCAAGAAAAATGCGCCTTGTATTATATTTATAGATGAGATCGACGCGGTCGGCCGCCAGCGCGGGGCAGGACTCGGCGGAGGTCATGACGAGCGGGAGCAGACGCTCAACCAATTGCTCGTTGAAATGGACGGCTTCGGCGCAAACGAAGGTATTATTATCGTCGCCGCAACGAACCGCCCGGACATTCTGGACCCGGCGCTTCTGCGTCCAGGCCGCTTTGACCGTCAAATTACGGTGGACCGCCCGGATGTCAAAGGCCGTGAGGCTGTATTGAAGGTACATGCCCGCAACAAGCCGTTGTCCAAGGACGTGAAGCTGGATGTAATCGCCCGGTATACGACAGGCTTTACAGGCGCAGATTTGGAAAATCTGTTGAACGAATCGGCCCTGATTGCCGCCCGCCGCAACCGGAAGGATATTTCGATGGCGGAAATCGAGGAAGGCTTTGATCGCGTTATCGTCGGTACGCAGAAAAAAGGCCGTGTCATCAGTGAGCGCGAGAAGAAAATGATCGCTTATCACGAAGCAGGACATACGATTATCGGATACCATGTGGAAGATGCCGATATGGTGCACAAAGTGACGATTATCCCGCGCGGCCGTGCCGGCGGATATGTCATGATGCTGCCGAAGGAAGGCGAAGACCGCATGATGGCGACCAAGAACGAGCTTCTTGACAAAATCACCGGCTTGCTAGGCGGTCGTGTCGCTGAGGAGCTGTTCATTGGTGAGTATGGCACCGGCGCTTACAGTGACTTCCAGAAGGCAACCGGAATTGCCCGCCGCATGGTGATGGAGTACGGGATGAGTAAGCTTGGCCCGATGCAGTTCGGCTCCACCCAAGGGCAAGTGTTCCTTGGCCGCGACATCGGTCATGAGCAAAACTACAGCGATGCCATCGCATATGAGATTGATCAGGAAATGCAGCGCATCATTACTGAATGCTATGAGCGTGCGAAAGAAACGCTTCAGAAGTATCAGGAACAGGTGCATCTCATTGCGAAGACGCTGCTGGAGAAGGAAACGCTCGAGAAGGAAGAAATTTCACAGCTTATCGAGAGCGGCCATTTGCAAGTGTCTGACCTGAATTTTGATAAGCCGCTTTCGGAAGGCGAGCCGACAATCAACATTCAGCCGCAAGCACAAGAAAATGACGCGAACAAGCTCGATTTTGACCGTGATAAAAAAAGCGAAAATGATCCAAAAGATGAATCGTAGTCTCCAATCCGGCATTCCACACGAATGCCGGATTTTTTATATCAGAATAAGCGGATAAGCACATTGACACCACTGACAGCATCGTGTAAATTAGTTGTAAACTGCAATAGTACGCAGGGGAGCGTCGGGTCATACTAAATGATGTACGGACGCGAAACTTAGTGAAGAAGTTCACGTACTTCCCCAAGGAGGAATGCGAAGTGGAAGCTTTAGCGCTTGAGCGCAAGGCGGAGCAGAATCGCGAGTTGAAAGAGCGTATCGCCCAGCTGAAGAAAGAAAGAAACGCCATTATTCTTGCCCATTATTATCAGCGGGATGAAATACAGGAGGTTGCCGATTTCCGTGGGGACTCGTTTTTGCTCGCTCAGAAGGCCGCGGAAACCGATGCCGAGGTTATTGTGTTTTGCGGTGTTCATTTTATGGGGGAAAGCGCTAAAATTTTGGCGCCGAACAAGACAGTTATCATTCCTGATGAACGGGCCGGCTGTCCAATGGCCGACATGGTCAATGTGGAAGGGCTGCGCGCCTTGAAACGGAAGCACCCAAACGCCAAGGTTGTCACCTACATTAACTCATCGGCCGAGATTAAAGCGGAGACGGATATTTGCTGTACGTCCGCGAATGCGGTGAAGGTTATCGAATCCGTGGATTCGGATGAAATCATTTGGGTGCCGGACAAAAATCTGGGTCATTATGTCCAGGAGAAAACCGGCAAGAAGCTGATTATTTGGGAAGGCTACTGCAACACCCACGATATGCTGACCGTTAAGGATGTCGAGGAAATGAAGGCCAAGCATCCGAACGCACAGTTTGTCGTTCATCCGGAATGCCGGCCTGAAGTTGTAGCGCTTGGAGATTTCGTAGGTAGCACGACTGCCATTATCAAATATTGCAAGGAATCCGATTGCCAGGAATTTATCGTTGGCACAGAGGACGGAACCGGGTTTCAGCTGCGTAAGGACAGCCCGGACAAGACGTTCCATTTCGCCAGCAAATTCCTTGTTTGCCCGAACATGAAGGTGAACAATTTGAAAAAAGTAGTGCGGTGCCTGGAGACGATGCAGCCGCAAATCTACGTTCCGCCACATATTGCGGATCAAGCCCGATTATCCTTAGAGCGCATGCTGCAGGTTAAGTAGCATGCGCTACTCTCTTGTTTGAGGCAGGTGGCTTCTTCGTGGTACCTCGTTACTTAGTGGATTTTGATCTGGACCAGCTGGTACAAGTGGATACAGATGTGGTGGTGATTGGCGCCGGAATCGCAGGATTGTTTACAGCTATCAAGGCGAGCCAAACGCAAAACGTCATTCTGATTACCAAAAAATCCGTCATGGATAGCAATACCCGGTATGCCCAAGGGGGAATCGCCGCCGTCATTTCCGACGAGGATTCACCGGAATTTCATTTACAGGATACCTTGATGGCCGGGGCCGGCTTGTGCTCTACCGATGCCGTCGAGGTATTAGTGCATGAAGGGCCTCATGGAGTAAATGACCTGATAAAGCTTGGCACGCAGTTTGATGTGGAGAACGGCGAATTCGCGTTGACAAAGGAAGGGGCACACAGCCAGCGGCGTATTCTTCATGCCAATGGAGATGCGACAGGCTTCGAAATCGTTCGGGCATTATCCGAGCAAGCGGTTCAAAATCCACGAATCGATGTATGGGATGACCACTTTGTTATCGATGTGGTGAGCGAGGATGGAGAATGTGTAGGGGTTCTCGTCCAGAAGCCGGCGGGGCAGCGGATATTCGTACGGGCGAGCGCCACGGTGCTTTGCAGCGGCGGCGCAGGTCAATTATACCGGTATACCACGAATCCGGAAGTAGCCACGGCGGACGGGATTGCGATTGCTTACCGGGCCGGAGCCTTGGTGCGCGATGTCGAATTTGTTCAGTTTCACCCAACTGCATTATGCTATCCGGGGGCGCCCCGCTTTTTAATCTCGGAGGCCCTGCGCGGTGAAGGCGCTGTCTTGCGAAACATTGCAGGGGAGCGCTTCATGGATCGCTATGACCCGCTTATGGAACTCGCTCCGCGGGATATTGTTGCCAGGGCTATTGTAAGCGAGATGGAAGCTACCAAATCGACTTTTGTTTATATTGATATTACACACGAGCCTGCGGAAGTCATTCAGCATCGGTTCCCGACCATATATGAAACCTGCATGAAATATGGATTGGATTTAACAACGGATTGGATACCGGTTGCCCCGGCCTGCCATTATATGATGGGCGGGGTCAAGACCGACTTGAATGGACAAACTTCTGTTAAACGCTTGTATGCCTGCGGCGAAGTTTCGTCTACAGGCGTACATGGGGCGAATCGTCTGGCAAGCAACTCCTTGTCGGAAGCGATTGTATTTGGACGTCGTATCATTGAAAGTATTAACCAGCTGCCCCCGCTGACTCATCGTCCGGTTATTGCTGTCAAGCAGGAACGGGTAGAGACGTTAACGCAGCCGATTGTAGAGAAACGGCTTAAGCTTCAAAAAATCATGCTCCGTTATGCCGGCTTGGTCCGTTCTGCAGAAGGGCTGCAAAAGGGCCATGAAGAGTTGAAACGGCAGCATACAATTTATGATGCGGTGTTGACGAAAAAGGAAGAATTCGAATTTGCCAACCTGTTGACCTGCGCTTTGTTAACGACGGAAGCGGCCTTGATTCGTGAGGAAAGCCGCGGCGGTCATTTCCGGGAGGATTTCCCGGAGCGGAATGACGCCGAGTGGCGTAAGCATACCTTGTTCCAGCGTGAGCAGGGGATACTGGAGGAGAATGTAACCGATGATCGATTGGAACTCGTCTCAACTAAAACAGCAGATTGAACAATGGCTGCGGGAAGATATCGGTACCGGTGACGTGACGACGATGACCACGATTCCTGCCGATCGAATGGCCAAAGGCATTATTCATGTCAAAGAAGAAGGCGTGGTTGCAGGTCTGCCTCTGGCGGAAGCCGTGTTTAACGTGGTGGATGCGAGCCTCCGTTTTTCGGCCCGAACACAGGAGGGCAGTCTGGTCTCCAAAGGTACCGTTCTTGCCGAAGTGGAGGGCAGCGCCCGGAGTATTTTGCTCGGCGAGCGTCTTGCTCTGAATTTAATGCAAAGGCTTTCGGGGATCGCTACCAAAACGAAACGCTTTGTGGATGCGCTGGAAGGCCTGCCGGTTCGTTTGGTGGATACGCGCAAGACGACGCCGGGACATCGGATGCTGGAGAAATATGCAGTAACCGTCGGCGGCGGACATAATCACCGGTTCGGGCTTTACGATGCGGTGATGATAAAGGATAACCATATTAAAGCCGCCGGAGGAATTCTGGAGGCCGTAAGCGCCGCTCGGCGTGCCATCCCGCATACCATGAAAATTGAGGTCGAAGTGGAGTCGCTGGCCGAGGTCGAGCTTGCGCTTCAGTCCGGCGCGGATATTATTATGCTGGATAACATGCCGAATGCGAGCATGCGCGAAGCCGTGCAGCGGATTAGCGCCGCAGCGCCGCATGTAATTATCGAGGCATCCGGCAATGTCAATTTGCAGACGATTCATGGCATTGCTCAGACGGGCGTACATGTCATTTCGGTGGGCAGCCTGACCTACTCGGTTCAAGCGCTGGATATCAGCTTGGATCTGAACGAGAAGAAGGGGGCCCAGGCAGAGTGATTCTTGTTGTTGATGTAGGCAATACGAACATTGTGCTTGGTTTATATGAAGGCAAACAATTGCAGCATCACTGGCGGATAAGCACAAACCGTTCCGCAACCTCGGATGAGTATGGTATGCTTATATATAACCTGTTCCAGCATGCCGGGATTGGCTTCGAACAGGTGGATGGCGTCATTATCTCCTCCGTTGTGCCGCCGATAATGTTTACGTTGGAGAAGTTTTGCTTACAATATGTGAGGAAAACGCCAGTCATTATCGGACCGGGTATCAAAACCGGCCTCAACGTCAGGTACGAGAATCCGCGTGAGGTAGGAGCCGACCGAATTGTGAATGCCGTGGCCGGCATTGAAATCTACGGGCCGCCGCTTATTATCGTCGACTTCGGCACAGCCACAACCTTCGATTATATTGACGGTGCCGGGCAATATATCGGCGGCGTCATTGCTCCGGGTATCGGCATCTCAACCGAAGCGCTTTACCAGAAGGCGGCCAAGCTGCCTCGTATCGAGCTGGTGAAGCCGAAAACCACCGTCGGCCGCAATACGGTTGCTTCGATGCAGGCCGGCATTATTTACGGCTTTGCCGGGCAGGTGGACGGGATCGTTGAACGAATCCAAGAAGAGTTTCAGGTCCAAACGAAGGTCATTGCAACAGGTGGACTGGCTGAGCTTATCTCAGGGGAGTCCAGAACTATCGAAATTGTCAATCCGCTGCTGACACTGGAAGGCTTGCGAATCATTTATGAACGGAACCATACATAAGATGGATATTGTGAGGTAAACAAGATGGATTATTTGCTCCGAGCTACTGCAATGAATGGAAAGGTAAGAGCGTTTGCTGCCCTTACTACAGAAATTGTAAATGAGATGTACCGCCGTCATCAGACGATGCCGACCGCTTCCGCCGCTTTGGGCCGGACAGCAACCGCCGGTGTCATGATGGGAGCTATGCTGAAGGGTGAGGAGAAGCTGACCATTCAGGTAAAAGGCGGCGGCCCCATCGGTCAAATTGTTGTGGATGCCAATGCCAAGGGCGAGGTTCGCGGTTATGTGGATGAACCGGAAGTCGACTTGCCTCTGAATGCTGCGGGCAAGCTGGACGTTGCTGGCGCAGTCGGAATTGAAGGGCATTTGTATGTGATCAAGGATCTGGGCTTGAAAGAGCCCTACCGCGGCAGCGTGCCCATTATTTCGGGCGAGATTGCCGATGATTTTACGTATTATTTTGCCAAAAGCGAGCAGACTCCTTCCGCAGTGGCTCTTGGGGTGCTGGTGGACACCGATTTAAGCATTCGTGTGGCGGGAGGCTTCGTCATTCAGCTTCTGCCGGGCCTGAGTGAGGAAGAAATCACCCAAATCGAAGCTCATTTGAGACAGCTGAAGCCGATCACGACGATGCTGGACAGCGGCATGACGATGGAAGATATTTTGCGCGCGATATTGGAAGACGTTGAAATTTTGGAACGGATGGACATCCGGTTTCAATGCCAGTGCAGCCGCGAACGGGTAGAGCAAACGCTGATTAGCCTGGGCAAGGAGGAGCTGGAAGCGATTCAGGAGGAAGATGGCAACGCCGAGGTGGTGTGCCATTTCTGCAACGAAAAGTACAATTTTGAAGACGAACAGCTTCAACAGATAATCAAGCAGCTATAGGGGCGGCAAGAAGGGGTAAAGGATGCGGAGTGTTAAATGGGTGTGGGGAACGATCGTTTTCCTGCTGGCCTGTATTCTTGTTTTGTCGCTGCTGCTTTATCGTTCACTGCAGACGCCCCGGAATTCTGGCATACAGCTGCCCGCTGAATCCAAGCATGTTGTGGCTCGCATAGACGCTCAGGAAATTACCTACGACCAGCTTGTTGACGGGCTAATTAAGGGCCATGGTTCCCAACTGCTGCAAACGATGGTTGACCGCGCCGTGCTGGACCAGGAGAGCAAGTCCCTCGGCATTACAATCGGTAGAGGTGACATTGATAAAGAGCTGAAACGGATGCAGGCCGGATATGAGGATGAAGAACAGTTTTACAAGTCCATGAAGGAGCAGCTTGGCCTCAGCAAGGAAAACGTGCTGGAGGATTTGAAGTATAAGCTGCTGCAGGAGCGTATTGCCACATATGCCATTCGTGTGACGGATGCGGAGGTTAATCAGTATATTTCCTCCCACCCGGAAGAGTTTGAGCAAAAAACGAAATACCGCGCTGGCAAAATCGTCGTCAAGACGAAGAAGGAAGCAGAATCGCTGGCGGCGGAAATTGGGAGAGGCGCCGATTTCGCCGAATTAGCGCGATCGTTGTCTCTGGATAAGGCCACAGCCGCAGAAGGCGGGGATCTCGGCTGGATTAATGCCGATGATTTGTTTGTCCCGGCTCCTGTGATGAAAGCCTTGCAGCAATTGAAGCCTGGAGAAGTAAGCAAGCCCGTTGCTGTTGAAGAAGGGTACGCCTTGCTTATTCTTCGGGACAAAATCGAACCGTCGGGCAAGGTGGATGACAGTGCTCGTGAGATTGTCCGGCGTGAGCTCGCGCTGCAAAAAGCGCCGCCGATGAAGGAGCTGCTCGCGAAGCTGCGCACCAAGCATCAGGCGGAAATTGTCGAACCTCTGCTAAAATAACGAGCGGAGGTTTATTTTTTACGTAATGATTGACAAGCGCGAAGCAGGTTGATAAGATGAGAATAGATAAAAACCGACTGATTTAGTCGGAATACTAAATGCTAACATTTCCTGGGAGGGACTTATTCATGGCAAAGCTTGTGCAAAGTATTACACAACTGATTGGCGATACTCCACTGGTTCGTTTGAACCGGGTTGTTCCAGAAGATAGCGCGGAAATCTATGTCAAGCTTGAGTATCAAAATCCGGGCGCGAGCGTAAAAGACCGCATTGCCATTAATATGATTGAAGCGGCTGAGAAGGACGGCACTTTAAAGCCGGGTGACACAATTATCGAGCCAACCAGCGGTAACACGGGGATCGGCCTTGCCATGGTCGCTGCGGCCAAAGGCTACAAGGCCATTCTCGTGATGCCTGAAACCATGAGCTTGGAGCGCCGGAACCTGCTTCGCGCATACGGTGCACAGCTTGTCTTGACTCCAGGAGCGGAAGGTATGAAAGGGGCTATCAAGCGTGCGGAAGAGCTGCAAGCGGAGAACCCGAGCTACTTCATCCCGCAGCAGTTCAAAAATCAGGCGAATGTGGAAATCCACCGTCTGACAACAGGTCCGGAAATCGTGGAAGCGATCAACAGCCACGACGGCAAGCTGGATGCCTTTATCTCCGGTATCGGAACCGGCGGCACCATTACCGGCGCAGGCAGCGTCTTGAAAGAAAACTTCCCAGGAATTAAAGTCTATGCAGTCGAACCGGCCGCTTCCCCGGTCCTATCCGGTGGCAAGCCAGGCCCTCACAAAATTCAAGGTATCGGCGCAGGCTTCGTTCCGGATATTTTGAACACCGACATTTATGACGGTATTATTGCGGTTGAGAACGATGATGCATTCGCAACATCCCGCCGTGTAGCCAAAGAAGAAGGCATTTTGGGCGGTATTTCCTCTGGCGCGGCTATTTTTGCAGCACTGCAGGTGGCCAAAGAGCTGGGGAAAGGCAAGCGTGTTGTCGCTGTCATTCCAAGTAATGGCGAACGTTACCTGAGCACACCGCTGTACCAATTCGACGAGCAATAATTGCTGGTCCATATATGGCAGAGGCTGTCCGAACAGACGAAGGTCTGTCTGCGGGCAGTCTCTTTTGGTTTTGGCTGGTTTGAAGTATACTAAGTTCAATACAAGACAAAGGATTCAATTCGTCCAATGTAAACAAGGAGGCGGCAGCACTGGCGGCCATAACGTTGGAACAATGGAAGAGCTGGCGTACTTCCTGCACGATGCTTCCGTATGTGCGGAGCTTTCCTCTGGACGAGGTGCGGCCCGCATCCTGGGAAGCCGTTTGGAACAGCATGGGCAAAACATCGTTTGTGCTGGAAAGCGGCAAGGGCGGGAGGTACAGCTTTTTGGGGGTACAGCCCCGGGCATTACTGGAAGGCAAAGCCGGTGAAGCGGTACTAACCGAGTTCGGCTCCGGCCAAAGCACGGATGGCGGTGATGATCCATTTGCTGGAGCATTAGCTGGAGATGGGAAATTCCGGCGTCTGCAGCTCCAGGGCAAGCCGCTGGAGTTGCTCAAGCGGTGGATGAATGCCTACCGGGGCCCCCGGGTAGAAGGGCTGCCTAAATTTATTGGCGGCTGCGTCGGGTTTCTCAGCTATGATGTGGTCCGATCGCTTGAGAGGCTGCCCAGTCTGGCGGCGGATGATTTGCCCCTTCCGGAATATGCCTTCATGCTGATGGACAAGCTGTGGATTGTAGATCACCAGCAGAAGCTTCTATACTGCGCTGTTCATACGCCTATAACCCCGGATGTATCGGATGCTCAATTGGAAGCGGCAATGGCCGTGGCGGAGCAGGAGGCCGGGGTGATGCACCGGCGGTGGACAAGCTGGATGACGGCGGCCCGTCACAATGAGCAGGCCGGGGAACGGCTGCAGTATTATCATTCCGCGGCCCGGGCGGAGGGACTTAACATCGATGTGGATGCGCTGCCGGGGTTGGAACGACATTTTTCCCGAGAGCAGTTCATCCATGCGGTTCGCCGTATTCAGGAGTACATCGCACAAGGCGACGTATTCCAGGTCAATTTGTCTGTTCGGCAAAGCTGCCCGCTGCGACTGGAGCCGGAAGAAGTGTACGAGTGGCTGAGGCTGCTTAATCCTTCGCCGTATATGGGCTTGCTGCGTTATCCGGGGTATACGCTTGTATCCGGATCGCCGGAGCTGCTTGTAAAAGTGGAGGGCGGCGAGGTATCGACCCGCCCTATAGCCGGAACCAGGCCAAGAGGGAGCAGCGAGGCCGAGGACAGGCTCATGGCCGAAGAGCTTATCGGTCATGAGAAGGAGCGCGCGGAGCATATCATGCTGGTGGATTTGCTTCGCAATGATTTGGGCCGTGTTTCCCGTTATGGGAGTGTACGGGTGGATGAGCTGATGGTCATTGAATATTATTCGCATGTGATGCACATTGTGTCGGAGGTAAAAGGGGAGCTGGCCGAAGGGAAGGACGGCTATGATGCATTGGCGGCAGCCTTTCCCGGAGGAACGATTACCGGCGCGCCCAAAATCCGGACCATGGAAATCATCGAAGAGCTGGAGCCGGTCAGACGCGGCCCGTATACGGGGTCGATCGGCTGGATTGACTACAGTGGCAATATGGAATTTAATATAACTATACGTACACTGGTTGCCGCCGGAGGCAAGGCGCATATCCAGGCCGGGGCCGGCATTGTGATTGATTCGGTTCCGGAGAAGGAATATGCCGAGTCCATCAGCAAAGCGAAGGCCTTATGGAAAGCGCTGCAGCTGGCTGAACAGTTCCGGGCGCAAACCGGAAGCAAAGGGGAGATCGTCCATGATTTTAGTTATTGATAACTATGATTCTTTTACTTATAACCTGGTGCAGTATCTTGGCGAGCTGGGACAGGAGGTTAAGGTGTACCGCAATGACGACCTGTCGCTGGAGGACATCGAGAACCTCAATCCGGATCATATTTTAATCTCCCCGGGTCCATGTACACCGAATGAAGCGGGAATTAGTTTGGCGCTTATCGAGCATTTTAAAGGAAAAATTCCGATTTTGGGCGTTTGCTTGGGACACCAGTCTATCGGTCAGGTATTCGGCGGAGACGTTGTACGTGCCGAGAAGCTGATGCACGGCAAAACCTCCGAAATTGAGCACGATGGAAAAACTATTTTTGAAGGAATCCCATCGCCCTACACGGCAACCCGTTACCATTCTCTTATTGTCAAAAAAGAAACGCTGCCGGACTGCCTGGAAATTAGCGCCCAAACAGCCGAAGGTGAGATTATGGGGCTTCGCCATAAGGAGTACCCGATTGAAGGGGTGCAGTTCCATCCGGAGTCCATTATTACGAAGCACGGGCATCAGCTGCTGAGCAATTTCCTCAAGCTGAAGGCGACAAGCGGAGCTTCAATATGATAATCAGCGTCAATGGTCGTCAATGTGACGAGCAAGAAGCCGTGATCTCGGTATATGATCACGGTTTTCTTTACGGCATGGGGGTTTTTGAGACGCTTCGTACTTACAGGAGTAAACCGTTTTTGCTGGCTGAGCATATGCAGCGGCTGAAGAACGGCTGCAAGGAACTCGGGATTGAATTTCAACCGGATACGGCGGGTGTAGAGCGGGAAATCCATGATCTGCTGGCGGCCAATGGCCTGGAGGATGCATATGTCCGTTACACCGTAACAGCCGGTATTCAGCCTCTGGGACTTCCCGCAGAGCCGTATGGCAAGCCGGCGATCGTGATCTATGTGAAGCCGCTGCCGCCTTTGGATGAACCGGCTTCCCGTACAGGCAAGCCGCTGCAGCTGCTGCGAACCCGGCGGACGAGACCAGAAACCCCAATCAGACTGAAATCGCTCCATTATATGAATAACATTTTGGCTAAAATGGAAATGAACTCGTATCCCTGGTCGCAGGGCGCGGAGGGATTGTTCACGGATGAAGCGGGATATTTGGCGGAAGGCCTCGTAAGCAATTTGTTTTTTGTTGCTGGCGGCAAGCTTTGTACCCCTGCATTAGAAACCGGAATTTTGCCAGGCATTACTCGCCAGTGGGTCATTCGTAATGCCGAACGCTGGGTCCCCGGATTAGCCGTGGCGGAGGGACTGTTTACGGAGGAGCAGCTTTGGGGAGCCGAGGAAGTATTTATGACCAATTCCGTGCAGGAAATCGTGCCCGTCACAGGCATATACACGCCGGAGGGACAGTTCAAGCAAGCCGGGACGGGTCGCCCGGGTTCGGTGACGACAGCGCTTATGGCCAATTACCGGCTGACGGCATTGCAGTAATTGACGTCATATGATTTTGTACCACAAGGAAGGACAGTGAGGACGTATGTCAGCTTCAGTGATCCAGAGAATGACGATCGAAGGCGGAGCGCTGGAATTTGGCCCCAAGACGCTCATTATGGGAATACTCAATACGACTCCGGATTCTTTTTCGGATGGCGGTCAATATATTCAAGTAGCGGATGCGGTAAAGCGGGCCAGGCAGATGATGGAGGAAGGCGCCGACATGATTGATATCGGGGGGGAGTCCACCCGTCCGGGCTTTGCGCCGGTGTCGGCAGAGGAGGAGCTGGAGCGGGTTATTCCGGTTATCCGGGCAATCCGGGCTGAGCTGCCCCTGCCGATCTCCATTGATACGTACAAAGCGGAGGTAGCCCGACAGGCGCTTGATGCAGGAGCTCATTTCATTAATGATGTCTGGGGAGGGCTGGCTGATCCGGGAATGCTGACGGTTGCTGCGGAGAAGAAATGTCCTATTGTACTCACGCATAACCGGAAGGATACGGAGTATGAGGACTTTTTGAAGGATGTCATTCTTGATTTGCAGAGCATGATTGCAGCGGCCTGTGAAGCCGGAGTAGACAAGGCGCAAATTATTCTCGATCCGGGTATCGGCTTCGCGAAGACCTATGAACAAAATTTACAATTGATGAATCATTTATCCCTTGTATCCGAGCTTGGCTATCCTGTCCTGCTTGGAACCTCGCGAAAGAGCATGATCCGATCTGCACTGGGGCTTCCTGCTCAGGATGTAGTCGAAGGAACGGCTGCGACCGTCGCATTGGGCATCATGCAGGGCTGCCATATTATGCGCGTCCACGACGTGCGGGCGATGAAACGGGTGGCGCAGATGACGGACGCCATTGTGCAGCAGCGGTAAGCCGGGCTGAACGTTATATAGCGAAATATACGGCGCTTCATTGCTGAAGCGCTTCTGCAGGTTAAGGTTCTGCACTTTGAGGGAATCTCAGATTCGGCATTTGGAGGGAGGCCGCGGGAAGCCCCGGCTTGTTTCAACGGTGCCGAGCCTTTTGGCTGGATGGGAGGAAGCTTATGGATAGAATGGTATTGCAAAATATGCACTTTTATGGCTATCACGGTGCCATTGCAGAGGAAAACAAGCTCGGGCAGCGATTTATGGTTGACCTGGAGCTGTATTTGGATTTGCGCCGGGCCGGACAAACCGATGATTTAAATGAGACCGTCAATTATGCAGAGGTATTCGCCGCAGTACAGCGAATCGTGGAAGGGAAGCCGTTCCAATTAATTGAAGCATTGGCTGAGGCCATTGCATCTGAATTGCTGCAACTTTATACTAAACTAGAACAAATTACAGTCCGGCTCAAAAAACCACATCCGCCTTTTGCTGTACATTTCGATTTTGTATGTGTGGAAATCCACAGAAAGCGGGCGGAATAGTTGACGGAGAACAGCATGACACCGATTACGGCCTACATTGGATTGGGCTCCAACCAGGGGGAGCGCGAGCAGTATTTGGCCGACGCCATCAAGCTGCTTGAGGCTGTGCCTGGCATTACGCTGCGCAGGGCATCTCATTTTTATGAGACCGATCCGGTAGGCTTGACAGAACAGGATTTATTTCTGAATATGGCGATACGCGTGGAGACGACGCTTTCCCCGCAGGAACTGCTTCACACCTTGCTTGAGGTGGAGCATCAGCTAGGGCGTGTGCGTGACGTGCGTTGGGGGCCGCGCACAATTGATCTGGATTTGCTGTTTTACGGGAATCGGGTTATTGAGCAGGATGATTTGATCGTGCCCCATCCCCGGCTGCGGGAGCGGGCTTTTGTCATTGTTCCCCTTCAGGATGTAGTATCGGAACAGGACAATCTTTTGGCGGGGCAATTGGAAGCGTGGAGACGGGAACTAGGCGACCAAGGGGTCAGAAGATGGCGAACCGTCCGGCAAGCCGATTCGCAGTAGCGTGTGTGGCAGCGAATTCTCAGGCTTTGACGGCTTCTTATAGGGTGACAGGGCTTCACACAATACATGATCTTCTGAATGAACCATATTCGCAGCGGAGGATCTGCACGAGTGATGCTTTTGCAGACTGTGCGGATGAAAGAAAGGAGTGAAGGAAACGATGCTTAAAATAGGAAACATAACCGCTAAAAATAATGTGGTGCTGGCTCCCATGGCGGGCGTATGCAATCCGGCGTTCCGTCTCATTGCCAAGGAATTCGGCTGTGGGCTCGTGTGTGCGGAGATGGTCAGCGACAAGGCGATTGTCCACGGCAACAAGCGTACGGTTGAGATGCTGTATGTAGACGAGCGGGAGAAGCCGCTCAGCCTGCAAATTTTTGGCGGAGATACGGAGACACTGGTGGAGGCGGCCAAGATTGTCGATCAGGAGACCAATGCCGATATCATTGACATTAATATGGGCTGTCCGGTGCCCAAAATTACGAAGAGTGACGCCGGCGCCCGCTGGCTGCTGGATCCGTCTAAAATTGAAAAGATGGTTTCCGAGGTGGTTAAATCGGTCAGTAAGCCGGTAACCGTCAAGATGCGTATCGGCTGGGATGATGATCATATTTATGCTATCGACAATGCCAAGGCCGTAGAGGCCGGCGGAGGATCTGCGGTTGCGGTGCACGGCAGAACGCGGGTCCAAATGTATACGGGCCATGCCAATTGGGACATCATTAAAGAAGTCAAGGCAGCTGTTTCCATTCCGGTAATCGGCAATGGAGATGTATTCACCCCGGAGGATGCCCGCCGCATGCTCGACCATACTGGCTGTGATGGAGTTATGATCGGCCGCGCGGCATTGGGGAACCCCTGGATGCTGTACCGCACCATCGAGTACCTGACCAAGGGAGAGCTTCCGGCAGATCCGACACCGGAGGAGAAAATCAGAATCGCCCTGCTGCACATGGATCGGCTTATCGATCTGAAGGGAGAATCCGTGGCCGTGAAGGAAATGCGCAAGCATCTGGCGTGGTATCTCAAAGGACTGCGGGGCTCGGCGCGGGTCAAAGACGCCATTATGGATGAGACAACCCGGGGCGGAATGGCAAGTATTTTGGAGCAGTTTATCTCCGATTTAGCCAGTGGGGGCCATGACCAATCAGGGGCCGATGATACAGCGGAGCCGGCTGCGTACCATTAAGCGGATGCTGGTTTCTGGTGATTTTCCTCACATTGACAATTAGGTTGGCATGAAATATAATCATGCAATAAGTGGCACCGATACGTTCTTTTCACGGAAAAATACGTATTTTGACCAGTCATCTTGGTTGATAAAACTAATATATTAGAACCATGCAAAGGTGAATTCATGCTCGCTGGCAGCGTGAAAAATTCTCACACGACAGGAGTTTGTTGCAATGTCCGAAAAAGAAGTAATTTTGACGCATGACGGATTGAAGAAGCTTGAAGAAGAGCTGGAGCATCTCAAATCGGTTAAACGCCGTGAAGTTGCGGAACGGATTAAAGTGGCAATCGGATACGGAGACATTAGCGAGAACTCCGAATATGAGGATGCAAAGAACGAGCAGGCATTTACTGAGGGCCGGATTATTACTCTGGAGAAAATGCTCCGCAATGCACGGATTATTAATAATGACGATGTAGATACGAACACCGTAAGTGTAGGATCGACCGTTACGCTGAAGGATTTGGAATTTGGTGATCTGGTGGAGTATACCATCGTAGGTACCGCTGAGTCCGACCCAATCAACAATAAGATTTCCAATGAAAGCCCCGTAGGCAAAGCGATTCTCGGCAAGCAGAAGGGCTCAACGGTTGATGTAAGTGTTCCGGCCGGCATTATTCAATACACGATCGTAGATATCAAGAAGTAGCTGGATTTCGATTGTTTGCGGAAGCTTCCTTTATGGAAGCTTTTTTGTTACTATTATCAGAAAGTAAACCGCTATGCTCATTCATCTGGTTCGGATATCGCTAATTACGCGCATCATGCCTGAACTTGAGGATGGCAAGAGCCGTCTGGCCGCAAGCAGGAACAGGAATCCGGGTTGGTCCGGAGACGGAATGGGAGTAGCAAATAGATGAGGAGTGGCATAACATCGTGAGTCAAGAATTGGAATTAAATGAGCTGCTGCAGATACGGCGCAACAAATTGGACGAGATCCGCGAGCTTGGCATTGATCCGTTCGGCCAAAAATATGAGCGCACCCACCATGCCGGTGAGGTATTGAGCGCGTACCAAGACAAGTCCAAGGAAGAGCTGGAAGAGCTTGATGCCGAAGTCAGCCTCGCAGGCCGGATTATGCAAAAGCGCGGCATGGGCAAAGCTGCATTCGCTCATATTCAGGATATTACCGGGAAAATTCAAATCTATGTACGTGAAGATTCGGTGGAGCCGGCCAAATTCAAGGCATTCGACATTCTGGATTTGGGCGATCTGGTTGGCGTAAAGGGCATAGTCTTCAAAACTAAAACCGGTGAAACCTCCATTAAAGTGAAGTCGCTTGAGGTATTGGGGAAATCGCTTTACCCGCTGCCGGAGAAATTCCATGGCTTGAAGGATATCGAGGTGCGTTACCGCCAGCGCTATGTCGATTTGATTGTAAATCCGGAAGTACAGCAAACCTTTATTACCCGTTCGAAAATCATTCAATCCATGCGCCGTTATTTGGACAACCTGGGCTTCCTGGAGGTGGAGACACCGACACTGCATGCCATTGCCGGGGGTGCTGCAGCACGGCCGTTTATTACACATCACAATGCGCTGGACATGCAGCTCTATTTGCGTATAGCTATTGAGCTTCACTTGAAGCGTTTGATTGTAGGCGGCATGGAGAAAGTATACGAGATTGGCCGCGTTTACCGGAATGAAGGGGTTTCTACGCGTCATAACCCGGAATTTACGCTGCTGGAGCTTTATGAGGCTTATGCCGACTACCAGGATATTATGCGGCTGACCGAGGAGCTTATTGCTCATATCGCGAAGGAAGTCCGCGGCTCCACAGAGATCGCTTATGGGGACAAGCAGATCAGCCTGCAAACCCCTTGGCGCCGTGTGTCTATGGTTGAGGCGATCAAGCAGGCCGTAGGCGTTGATTTCAGCCGTCATATGACTGATGAAGAAGCTCATCAGCTTGCCAAAGAGCATAAAGTGCCGGTAGAGCCGAACATGACCTTTGGCCACATCGTTAACCAGTTCTTTGAGGCGTTCGTCGAGGAAACGCTCATTGAGCCTACGTTTGTGTACGGACATCCCGTGGCCATCTCACCGCTGGCGAAGAAGAACGCCGACGATCCGCGCTTTACGGATCGCTTCGAGCTGTTTATTGTTGGCCGTGAGCATGCCAATGCATTTACAGAGCTGAATGACCCGATCGATCAGCGTGAGCGGTTCGAAGGACAGCTTCAGGAGCGCGAGCACGGCAATGATGAGGCGCATATGATGGATGATGATTTCATTCGTGCGCTGGAATACGGCATGCCGCCGACAGGCGGGCTGGGTATCGGTATTGATCGCTTGGTTATGCTGCTTACTGATTCTCCGTCTATCCGCGACGTTTTGTTGTTCCCGTTAATGCGTGAACGTGCAGGCGAATAACATTTCAGATCAATAAAATGACGGTGGCGGCCTTAGGGCTCGCTGCCGTTTTGTTTATTAGCGGCTAAGTGGCGGAAGCGTTGCAGCAGAATTCTGTTATCGAGTACAGCAATGCTCTGCAGCTTCCCGTTCAAGGGGCGCTTAGCATGCCTGACAGCGGTGAAGTGGTCATATCAGTACTCAATCCTGAGTTTCGACTCACATTCCGCACCCTGATCATGTGGTAGCGAATGGCTTTTTTGGGGGTCAGCAAGCCGTTAAACGCGTGTAGCGATGGCTTCAGAAGCAACACCATCGCTGAGGCAAGTCGATTCAGTTAGCCGAGGTAAACCGATTCATCCAAACCGAGACTGGCCAACACGCGCTTCTCCTCTTTACTCAAGGGGCGGGCGAATTG
>NZ_JBBBNV010000026.1:32295-63141 GCF_037137075.1 Paenibacillus sp. y28 | reverse complement strand
TTCGTTCCAAGCAAGATTCGCCCTCTACTGACGCAGATTCATGGGCTTCTTAAGCTTGAGAACTTTTCACTGTCCAGATTAAATTGAAAGCAAATATTTGATTAAGTTCAATTCGCCCCCGATGGCTCCTCAAATGGTAGCAGATGTAGTGTATCCCCTAAACTTTCCCAAGGCTTACCTTGTTTACCTTGACTTATAGCTCGATCGGTCTAATTTCCTTCGGCTTGTGTTAGTGACATATAAATACGAGTTATGCCGGTTTGTTTTGCTGTATATTTTATAACTTACGATCCAGCACAATATTTGGTCAGTCGTTAGACAATAAGGAAAAGAACGAATGCCAATACTAAAGAAAATAGGTTGTCAGCGCTTAATGCGATGATAGCCGCGGCTTTAATCTTTATTACAAAATCATCTCAAGCGGGCACTTGCAAACTTCAGAAAATCAGTTATAATGTAATTAAAGTCAAAGAAAGTCAAAGTCAAATAAAAGGTGAAATAGCACTTGTGATTTTCTTTGTCCACCGATGCCCTGCCATTTAACGAAGCATCAAGGCCCGTGTCCACAATCTAATGATGGAGGCTGGATTGAGGTGCGAAACGTATCTGATATTATTGAACAATATTTAAAGCAGGTTTTGCTGCAAAGTCCTGAAGGATTGATTGAAATTCAACGAAATGATTTAGCCGAGCAGTTTCAATGTGTTCCTTCACAAATTAATTATGTAATTAGCACACGGTTTACGCTTGAAAAGGGCTTTCTTGTTGAAAGCAAGCGCGGGGGCGGGGGATATATTCGTATTCAGAAGGTGACCCTGCCCGGACAATCGGCCATACATGGGCATATTTTTAATACGATAGGCGATCGTATTGACCAGACTTCAGCGGAAGGACTTATTTATCAGCTGGCGGAAGGAAGGTTTATTACTTCACGGGAGGCTCGTTTGCTTCAGGCAGCCGTCTCCCGAGAGGTGTTGAATTTCAAGCTGCCGTTGCGGGATGAACTGCGGGCAAGGCTAATGAAGGCGATGCTGATTGCTTTACTCAGTAAATAACAGCTTATGCTAATAGGGAGGAGTAGGGAATGCTTTGTCAAGAATGCGGCAAACGGCCGGCTACCTTACATTTCACTAAAATAGTGAGCGGTGAAAAAACGGAATTTCACATCTGTGAAGTTTGTGCCAGGGAAAAAGGGGAGTTAATACCGGGTACGCCGGGGGGCTTCTCGATTCACAATTTACTTTCGGGACTGCTTGATTTCGATACTGGCGGGGCAAGCCAGAAGGCGCAGCCGCTGCGGTGCGACCATTGTGGTCTGACCTATGCACAATTTAGCAAGCTTGGACGTTTTGGCTGCAGCTCTTGCTACAAGCATTTTGCTTCCCGGCTGGACCCGCTGTTCAAGCGGGTGCACGGAAACATTGTACACAATGGCAAAATACCCAAACGCTGTGGGGGGCTCATCAAGGATAAGAAGGAGCTCGACCGTCTGAAGATGGAGCTGCAGCTTACAATAGAACGAGAAGAATTCGAACAAGCGGCCAATTTGCGAGATGAAATCCGGGATTTGGAGAAAAAAATTCAAAGCGCAGGGTAAACAATGAGCGGGTTTGTACTTTTCCAACGCGTGTGAATCCCAAGATCGCGTTACCGCAATTCGCTCTGCGATTAGAAAGGAGGAATCCGGGATATGACTTCCCGACGGTATATACAGGATGCGCTCAGCGAGTGGATGAAAGGCGAAGGTCCGGACGCTGACATTGTGATCAGCAGCCGCATACGTGTAGCCCGTAATTTACGTTCGTACCCGTTTCCAATGCTGGCTACAAATCAGCAGTCCAAGGAAGTGCTGGATCGGATTTCGGTCATTTTAAAGGAAAATGAGCTGGAGCAGCTGGGCCATTTTGAATTTATTCAACTCGATGAATGGGATGAATTGCAAAAGCGAGTTCTCGTTGAGAAGCATCTCATTAGCCCGAACTTGGCTGAAGAAGCTCGAAACGGCGCCGTTGCTCTCAGCGATAACGAATCCATTAGCATTATGGTCAATGAAGAAGATCATCTGCGAATTCAGGTGCTGGCGTCGGGCTTTCAGCTGAAGGAAGCATGGCATACCGCCAACCGGATCGATGATGTATTTGAATCGAGTCTGGACTATGCTTTTGATGAGAAGCGCGGTTACCTGACCAGCTGCCCGACGAATGTGGGAACAGGTATACGGGCGTCCGTCATGATGCATCTTCCGGCGCTAGTTCTTACCCAGCAAATTAACCGTATTTTATCTGCGATAACACAGGTCGGCCTGGTGGTCCGCGGGTTGTACGGGGAAGGCAGTGAAGCCACCGGCAATCTGTTTCAAATCTCGAATCAGATCACGTTAGGGCAGTCTGAGGATGAGATTATTGATAATCTGCATAGTGTAGCACGGCAAATTATCGAGCATGAGCGGGTCGCCCGCAAGAAGCTGATGCAGGAGTCCCGGCTCCGTATCACGGATCGCATCAACCGTTCTCTCGGCATTCTCTCTTATGCCGCGATTATGGACTCCAAGGAATCGGCCCAGCGGTTGTCAGATGTACGCCTTGGTGTAGACCTTGGTATTATCAGTCATGTCCCGATGCATACGCTGAACGAACTGACTATTATGACGCAGCCCGCGTTCATGCAGCAGCACGCTGGAGAGAAGCTTTCTCCTGAGGAGCGGGATGTGCGTCGGGCGGAGCTAATCCGTACAAGGCTGACGGGGACATAGCCGGAGGAAACCTTCTGTTGAAGTGACCAAATCCATTTTGTTCCTTTAAATTTTAAGCTATAATACAATCACGGAGGTGTTTCCCATGATGTTTGGCAGATTTACCGAACGCGCCCAAAAAGTACTGGCACTTGCACAAGAAGAAGCAGTGCGCCTCGGGCATAACAATATCGGTACAGAGCATATTTTGCTTGGCCTGATCCGTGAAGGGGAAGGCATTGCGGCTAAAGCGCTGGTTGCGCTTGGACTTGGCTTGGAGAAGATTCAAGATGAAGTGGAATCCCTCATTGGCCGGGGGCAGGAGCAACCGACCAACATTGCGTATACACCTCGCGCGAAAAAAGTAATCGAGCTGTCCATGGATGAAGCGCGCAAGCTTGGACATACGTATGTGGGTACAGAGCATATTCTGCTTGGTCTCATCCGTGAAGGCGAAGGTGTTGCCGCACGGGTGTTGAATAACCTTGGCGTTAGCTTGAACAAAGCGCGTCAGCAAGTACTGCAGCTCCTCGGCAGCAGCGAGTCTGTCTCTTCTAATCACGGTACGCCGGCTAATGTGAGTACACCGACGCTGGATGGCCTAGCACGCGATTTGACGGCTTATGCCAAAGAAGGCAACCTGGATCCCGTGATTGGACGTTCCAAGGAAATTGAGCGTGTTATTCAAGTGCTGAGCCGCCGCACCAAGAACAATCCGGTATTAATCGGTGAGCCTGGAGTTGGTAAAACAGCAATTGCCGAAGGACTCGCACAAAAAATCGTAAATAACGAAATCCCCGAAACGCTTCGAGACAAGCGCGTCATGACGCTCGATATGGGTTCTGTCGTGGCAGGCACGAAGTACCGTGGCGAATTCGAGGACCGTTTGAAAAAAATTATGGATGAAATCCGGGCTGCCGGTAACATCATTCTCTTTATTGACGAGCTGCATACCCTCATTGGGGCAGGTGGAGCAGAAGGAGCAATTGATGCTTCCAACATCCTGAAGCCGGCGCTGGCCCGCGGCGAGCTTCAGTGTATCGGTGCCACTACACTGGATGAATATCGTAAATATATTGAAAAAGACGCTGCGCTAGAGCGCCGCTTCCAGCCAATTAACGTTGATCAGCCGACACCGGAGGAAGCTATTCAAATCCTTCATGGTCTGCGTGACCGTTATGAAGCTCACCACCGCGTCAAAATCACCGATGAGGCGATTGAACAAGCGGTGAAGCTGTCGGACCGTTACATTACGGATCGGTTCCTGCCGGATAAAGCGATTGACCTTATTGATGAGGCGGGCTCGAAAGTGCGCTTGCGCTCCTTCACGATTCCGCCGAACCTGAAACAGCTTGAGAACAAGCTGGACGATATCCGTAAGGAGAAGGACTCTGCAGTCCAAAGCCAGGAATTCGAGAAAGCCGCTTCTCTCCGCGATACGGAGCAAAAGCTTCGTGAAGAGCTGGATACGGTGAAGAATGAGTGGAAGGAAAAGCAGGGCCGTACCGATTCCGAGGTTACGCCGGATGATATCGCACAGGTCGTTGCCAGCTGGACCGGGATTCCTGTAACCAAACTGGCTGAAGAAGAAACAGAGCGTCTGTTGAAGATGGAATCCATTCTTCATCAGCGTGTCATCGGTCAGGAAGAAGCGGTTAAGGCGGTCAGCCGTGCTATCCGACGCGCTCGTGCCGGACTGAAGGATCCGAAGCGTCCGATGGGCTCCTTTATTTTCCTCGGCCCGACAGGTGTCGGTAAAACAGAGCTGGCCCGTGCGTTGGCCGAATCGTTGTTCGGCGATGATAACGCCGTTATTCGTATCGATATGTCCGAGTACATGGAGAAGCACTCCACCTCCCGTCTGGTCGGGGCGCCTCCGGGATATGTCGGCTACGAGGAAGGCGGACAGCTGACTGAAAAAGTGCGCCGCAAGCCATATTCTGTCGTACTGCTGGATGAAATTGAAAAGGCGCATCCGGAAGTATTCAATATCCTGCTGCAGGTGTTGGAGGATGGCCGTCTGACGGATTCCAAAGGCCGCACGGTTGACTTCCGCAATACGCTGATCATTATGACCTCTAACGTAGGGGCCGAAATGATTAAGAAAAATTCTTCGCTCGGCTTCACAGCCGTAAACGATGCCGGCAAGGACTATGGCGTGATGAAGGATAAAGTAATGGGTGAGCTGAAAAAGAGCTTCCGTCCGGAGTTCTTGAACCGGATTGACGAAATTATCGTATTCCACTCGCTGGAGAAGGAGCATATTGCTGAAATCGTCAGCCTGATGTCCGATGAGCTGGGCAAACGCCTGAAGGAGCAGGAAGTGGAGTTCAAGTTGACCGACAAGGCCAAGGAATTCCTCGCCAAGGAAGGCTTCGATCCGACTTATGGCGCGAGACCGCTGCGCCGGGCCATCCAGAAGCATATCGAGGATCGGCTGTCGGAAGAAATGCTCAAAGGAAGTATAGCCAAAGGCGATTCTCTCACGATTGATGAGAAGGACGGAGAATTGGTTGTACTCCGCAATGAGGTAACACTTACCCAGTCGTAATATAGGGCGTTAAAGCTCGATTTACCGCCAAGCATACGGGGAAATACCGCTAGTCGCACAGTGACTGACGGTCCCGTATGCTTTTTTTTCTTATGCGGAGGGGAAAGGGTTTCCTTGCAGCCGCTGGAATGGTAAAATTTGAAATGCAGCTCGAATGTGAAACGGAAAGAAAGGGTAAGCTGTCCATGGCGAAAGTAAAAACGAAGTTCGTATGTCAGGAGTGCGGATATGAATCCGCCAAATGGCTCGGGAAATGCCCGGGCTGTATGGCGTGGAATACGTTTGTGGAAGAAACGGAGGCACCGGCTGTCAAAACCAAGGGAGCCGCTTCGGCGTTTATCCATAAGAAAGAAAAGCCGTCCTCCATCATAAATATAGAAAGTAGTCACGAAGCAAGAATCAGTACACTGATTCCGGAGCTGGACCGTGTACTCGGGGGCGGTATTGTTCCCGGCTCGCTTATTTTAGTTGGCGGAGATCCTGGGATCGGCAAATCAACCCTGCTGCTTCAAACCTCTCACGCTCTTACCCGCAGCGGATTAAAAGTTCTCTACATCTCCGGGGAAGAATCGGTCCGCCAAACGAAGCTTAGGGCTGATCGCCTTAATGCGTTATCGGAACATTTGTTCGTTTTGTGTGCGACCAATTTGGTTAACATGGAAGAAGCAATAGAGCAGATCGAACCGGATTTTCTGGTAATCGATTCTATTCAGACCACCTTTCATCCGGATATCACCTCTGCACCGGGAAGTGTGGCGCAGGTTAGGGAGTGCACCGCCCACTGTATGCGGCTGGCGAAGCATAAAGGAATTGCTACGGTCTTAGTGGGACATGTTACCAAAGAGGGAGCTATTGCGGGACCGAGGCTGCTGGAGCATATGGTGGACTGCGTGCTTTATTTTGAAGGTGAACGGCATCATGCTTATCGGATGCTGCGGGCCGTCAAGAACCGGTTTGGCTCAACGAATGAAATCGGTATTTTCGAGATGCAGGAAGCAGGTCTGAAGGAAGTGACCAATCCGTCGGAGCTGTTTTTGTCTGAACGTCCTTTGGGTGTAGCCGGCTCGATTGTGGTAGCCAGTATGGAGGGGACGCGGCCGGTGCTAGTAGAGATGCAGGCGCTCGTCGCAGCTACCAACTTCCCCAGTCCGCGCCGAATGGCGACGGGGGTTGATCATAACCGCTTGTCGTTGATTATTGCCGTGCTGGAGAAGCGGATGGGCTTTTTCCTGCAAAATCAGGATGCTTATCTGAATGTGGCCGGAGGCGTGAAGCTCGACGAACCGGCAGTCGATTTGGCGATTGCCATCAGCATTGCCTCCAGCTTTCGGGATCAGCCGACACAAGCCTATGATGTTGTGTTCGGTGAGGTCGGGCTTACAGGTGAGGTACGCGCTGTGTCGCGAATCGACGCACGGGTGAAGGAAGCGAAGAAGCTTGGCTTCAAGCGTGCGATCGTGCCGGATAAATGCCTGAAGGGCTGGAATCCGCCCAAAGGGATTGAGGTTATTGGGGTTAGTACCGTAGCGGAAGCGTTAACCGCGGCGTTCGGAAGATAAGCGGCCAAGGAGGGCAAACAGGATGAAAGATGAACATCGGGACATGCTCAGCCAAATATTGAAGCTGGTGGCGCCAGGTACGCCGTTTCGGGAAGGGCTGGAAAACGTACTGCGGGCGAAGACGGGGGCGCTGATTGTCGTCGATTGCAGTTCGGAGGTAATGGAATTGGTGGATGGCGGGTTCACCATCAATTGTGATTTTACACCGAATAATTTGTATGAGCTGGCCAAGATGGACGGTGCCATAATTTTGAGCGGCGATGTAAAAAAAATACTGCACGCCAATACGCAGCTCATTCCGAATCCCTCCATTCCTTCAACTGAAACCGGGATTCGGCACCGGACGGCGGAGCGGGTGGCGAAGCAGACGGGAAGACTGGTCATTTCCATCTCCCAGCGGCGTAATATCATTACCCTGTATCAAGGCAATTTGCGCTATGCGCTTAAGGATATCGGCGTTATTTTGGCCAAAGCCAATCAGGCCATACAAACGCTGGATAAGTATAAGGTCGTCCTCTCCCAGGCATTTATCGACCTCGGAGCCTCTGAGTTTGAGGAGCTGGTTACCCTTCAGGAAGTTTCCAACGTAGTACAGCGGGTCGAAATGGTGATGCGGATTCAGTCTGAAATTATGCGGTATATTAATGAACTGGGGACCGAAGGGCGTCTAATCAGCATGCAGCTGGAGGAGCTGGTGGCGAACATTGAAGAGGATGCTTATTTGCTTCTGAAGGATTATTGCCGCGAGCCGTCCGAAGAGAAAATCAAAGAGATTCAGAACGGCTTAAAGAAATTGAATTCTGATGAGCTTCTAGATTTGCAGCATATCGTCCGGCTTCTGGGATACCCTTATACGAATACGATTCTGGATGAATCGGTTGCGCCTCGGGGCTTTCGGATTTTGCACAAAATCCCCCGTCTGCCGTCGGTTATTATCAATAATCTGGTCGAGAAGTTTCAATTCCTGCCTTATATTACCTCGGCTACCATTGAAGAGCTGGATGAAGTTGACGGAATCGGTGAGGTGCGGGCACGTACAATTAAGGAAGGATTAAAGCGGATTCAGAAACAATTGTTCATTGACAGACATATTTAATTAAAATACAATCATAACGTAGTTGTATGAAGAAAGTGTGAAGAGAATCTAAAGATTTGGTAAGTATTTTTTGATCTGGGGCATAGTAAAAACAGAGGTGGATAAAACATATGATAACTAAGTCCATTCCCAGTCTGTTCACAGTCGGCAATCTGTTCCTGGGAATTATCGCGATCATTTTGGTGTTCAATGATAATGCCCAGTTTGCTGCTATTATGGTCATTATAGCGATGCTGCTGGATGGCCTCGACGGACGGGTGGCCCGGGCGTTAAACGCCCAAAGCGAATTCGGCAAAGAGCTGGATTCCCTTTCTGACGTCATTTCTTTTGGTGTGGCACCGGCATTTATTATGTATGTGGTTGCTTTTCAGGACATGAATAATGCCACTAGCTGGATTGTAACGGCAATATTCCCGATTTGCGGAGCATTGCGTCTTGCCAGGTTTAATGTTGTGGACGGAATTCCAGGATACTTTATCGGGCTGCCGATTCCGGCGGCAGGGGGGATTCTGAGCACGCTTGCGCTGTTCCACAACGAGCTTCCTCCTTATGTACTGTTTATCAGTACGCTGCTGCTGTCCTATTTGATGGTCAGCACCGTGAAATATCCCAATTTCAAGAAGCTGGGCCTGCCGAAAGCGGCTTTATGGGTAACGCCGGTCATTGTTGTTGCCGCGGTCGTCGTCGGCTGCTTGTACCCAAGCATCTCGTCTAAGCTGATCTTTATCCCATTGCTGCTGTACGCGCTGTACGGATTAAAAAAAAACGTTAGGCTGCTGTTCTTCTTCCGGAAACGCCGCAATCGCGAGCAATCGCGTGAGGAGCACAAGCATATTTAGCGGGAATACGACTTGGCCTGTATGCAATTGAATAAAGGTTGCCAAATAAAAAGCATTTATTTTCAGATCATGAAAATAAGTGCTTTTTTTGTTGTCCAAATTATGATTAGCCGAAGGGAAAATGGTTCATAATTGTAAAGAGAAACCAATTTGTTTCTGGATTTTTGGAGGTGAGTCAAACAGTGAATAGAGTAAAATGGCAGCTGCTGTTTGCGGCACTCGGAGCGCTGATCGGCTATCAGTGGAGCCATGTTGTAGGTCAAGGCTTCCGGGAGCTGCTTGCTCCGGTTATGCAAATCGGCCCGCTCGGCGGGGAAACGCTGTGGATTATGGGGGTTTTCGCAGGACTGCTGTATTTTGGCGGAATATGGGTTGCCGAATGGACCGCGCGGAAGCTGCGCCGCTGGGAAGAGTGGCTGGGGACGCTGCCGTTTCCCGATTTAAGCGGAGGAATCATTGGACTTATCATGGGATTACTTATCTCGCTCCTGCTGCTTCCCGCGTTGACCAAGGTAGCGTGGATCGGGGGCATGCTGACTCTGGGCGTGACTCTGGTGCTGGGGTACAGCGGGTTCCGTATCGGCTACACGAAGCAGGCGGAGCTGTTTGCGCTGGCGCCGGGCCGGTCCGGGGGCAAGGAAGAAGGGGAAGCGCCGCCGCATCCCCGCGAGCATAAAATATTGGACACCAGTGTCATTATTGACGGGCGCATCGCTGACATTTGTAAAACCGGCTTCATTGAAGGTACGCTCGTAATTCCGGAGTTTGTGCTTGAAGAGCTGCAGCATATTGCAGATTCCTCGGATTTGCTGAAGCGGAACCGCGGGCGGCGGGGGCTCGATATTTTGAACAAGATTCAAAAAGAGCTCGATGTGAAGGTGCTTATCTATGAAGGGGATTTCGATGAAATCTCCGAGGTCGACAGTAAGCTGGTTAAGCTGGCCAAGCTGCTGCAGGGTAAAGTCATCACCAATGATTTCAACCTGAACAAGGTGTGTGAGCTGCAGGGCGTATCCGTTCTCAACATTAATGATTTGGCGAATGCCGTGAAGCCGGTCGTTTTGCCGGGTGAGGAAATCGTCGCACAGGTGATTAAAGACGGCAAGGAGCATGGACAAGGCGTTGCTTATTTGGATGACGGCACCATGATCGTCGTTGAAGGCGGCCGCGACTTCATTGGAGCTACGATTGAGGTGCTGGTCACCAGCGTCCTGCAGACCTCCGCCGGTCGGATGATTTTTGCCAAGCCCAAACTGTTGGAAAAAGCACAGTAAACCTGTATAGTAGTATCTGACATGGTACTGGCCGGGATAACGAGAGGCCTGTGACAAGAACCGGGACCGGTATGAGTAGGGTGTTGCCATATTGATATCGTCCTGCAGTTCAGAAGCGCACCGGGCCTGGAAACGGATTATCCCTGAATATAAGAAGCAGGCAGCCTTTGTGCTGCCTGCGCTTCTTTATTCAATCTGGGGAGCAGGATTGTTGCTGATGCATGAGCAGGAAGCCTGCTAGCCTGTTTAGAGGCCGATAAGTCAGAATGCAGGCAGGGGAGTCGGATTCATGGGGAGCATAGGCGTTATCGTCGTTGCCGCCGGCAGGGGATCGCGGATGGGCACGGCGGAGAGCAAGCAATATTTGCTGCTGAAGGAAAAACCGATTGTGGTGCATACCCTAGAGGTATTCGAACGTATTGCTGAGGTAAGCTCGGTTGTTCTTGTTGTCGGCGCGCAGGATGTGGAGCGCAATGAAGCGTTTGTGCGGCAATATCGGCTGAGTAAAGTGAAGGCTGTGGTCGCCGGCGGCCGAGAGCGGCAGGAGTCCGTTTATTTCGGCTTGCAGGCGCTTCCTGCTCGTCTGGAATGGATTCTGGTGCATGATGGCGTACGCCCGTTTGTTCAGGAGGCCGACGTGCTTCGCTGCTGGCGGAAGGCGCGGGACACAGGGGCTGCGGTGCTGGCTGTGCCGGTGAAGGATACCATTAAGGTTGTAGATGCGGGTGGAGAAATCCGCTCGACCCCTGACCGTTCCAGCTTGTGGGCGATCCATACGCCGCAGGCTTTTCGCGCTGATTGGCTGCGAGATGCCCATGAACAGGCGAGGGAACATTCGTTCTTGGGGACGGATGATGCTATGGTTGTGGAGCGGGCCGGGCACACAGTGCATGTGGTGGAAGGCAGCTACACGAATGTGAAAATTACGACGCCGGAGGACCTTCAGCTTGCAGAATGGCTGTTAAGCGCAAGGCAGACTGAAACTAAGGGAGAGGAAACGAAATGATGATTCGCGTAGGACAAGGGTATGATGTGCATCAACTGGTGGAAGGGCGTAAGTGCATTATCGGCGGGGTGGACATTCCGTTTGAGAAAGGGCTGCTGGGCCATTCCGATGCGGATGTGCTGCTGCACGCGGTGAGCGATGCAGTGCTGGGCGCCGTGGCGCTGGGCGATATCGGCAAGCATTTTCCGGATACGGATCAGGCCTATAAGGATGCGGACAGCTATCAGCTGCTGCTGGACGTTTGGAAGCTGGTGAAGGAGCGGGGCTACAAGCTGGGGAACATTGACTGCACGATCATTGCACAGCGGCCCAAAATGGCGCCTTACGTCCCTCAGATGGCGGAGCGGATCGCGGCTGCCCTCGAAGCGGATGTCTCTCAGGTGAACGTCAAGGCGACCACAACGGAGAAGCTTGGTTTTACAGGCAGGGAGGAAGGAATCGCCGCTCAGGCTGTTGTCTGCTTAATTCAACATGTGCTATGATAACGTCAATATTGGGGTCGATTGCTGAGAGGAGAACTGTGAAATCATGTCTACATCGTTTCGTGTAAGATATGCCCCGAGTCCGACCGGGCATTTACATATCGGCGGGGCCCGTACAGCCCTGTTTAATTACTTGCTGGCGCGCAAGCAGGGCGGTTCTTTCATTGTCCGCTTTGAGGACACCGACCAATCCCGGCATGTAGAGTCCGGGATTGACAATCAATTGGACGGCTTGCGCTGGCTGGGCGTAGATTGGGATGAAAGCGTTGATGTCGGCGGAAGCTACGGTCCGTACCGTCAAACGGAACGACTTGGCCTGTATCAGCCATTTATAGACCAACTGCTTGCCGCAGGGAACGCGTACCGTTGTTACTGTACAGAGGCGGAGATTGAGGCGGAGCGGGCGGAGCAAGAAGCGCGCGGGGAGACGCCCAAATACGCCGGCAAGTGCCGCAGCCTGACCGAGGATGAGCGCCGGGAACTTGAGGCGCAGGGCCGCAAGCCATCGATTCGTTTCCGTGTTCCGGAAAACCGTATTGTGGCCTTCGAGGACCGTGTCCGCGGGCATGTCGAATTCGAATCGGACGGGATCGGCGATTTTATTATTGTCCGTCCCGATGGCATTCCAACCTATAACTTTGCTGTTATTCTCGATGATCATTTGATGGACATCTCGCTTGTTATCCGTGGCGAAGAGCATTTGTCCAATACTCCTCGGCAGCTGATGATGTATGAAGCGCTCGGGCTGCAGGCGCCGGAGTTTGCGCATTTGTCCATTATCCTAAACCCGGATCGCAAAAAAATGAGCAAACGCGACGAATCAATCGTGCAGTTTATTGCACAGTACAACTCGTTAGGCTATTTGCCGGAGGCGATTGTCAATTTCATCGCTCTGCTCGGCTGGTCACCCGGCGGCGAGGAAGAGATATTTACCAAGGAAGAGCTGATCGCCCAGTTTGACCTGTCCCGTGTCTCCAAGAGCCCGGCTGTATTTGATATGGACAAGCTGAACTGGATGAACAACGCCTATATTAAAAAAGCGGATCTTTCCCGCATCGTTGACTTGTGCTTGCCGCAGCTTCAGAAGGCGGGCCGGCTGCCGGAGCAGCTGGATGAAGCGCAGCGCGAGTGGGCGGTGAAGCTGATTGGCCTATATAAGGAGCAACTGAACTTCGCTGCTGAAATTGTCGATAAATCGGAGCTGTTCTTCCGTGACGGACAGGAATATGACGAAGAAGGCCGGGCCCTGCTCGCTGAAGAGCATGTTCACGCTGTATTGTCCAGCTTCAAGAATCAGGTGGAGCAGGCTGCGGACTATACCACCGATTCGATGAAGGCGCTGCTGAAGGCTGTTCAGCAGGAAACCGGCTATAAAGGAAAGCAGCTGTTCATGCCTGTCCGGGTGGCCTTGACCGGTCAAATGCATGGACCTGATTTGAACGAAACGCTGTACTTGCTTGGAAGAGGCCGCGTGCTGGCTCGACTGGCCAACCTGCTGTAGCGGCAGGTCTTGAAGGAAGGTGCAACTTTTTTGTTTGTACAAGATTGCAGTAGGATTGCAGTAACGCTCGTAGACTGTAGAGTGGTTCATCTGTTATACTGTATGGAAGAATGAAAAGCATTGATCAGGAGAGTACGATAAAGGCTGAATTCCCAGAGAAGACAACCGGCATGAAGGTGCCGAGCTGGAAGTTGTCCAATTCACTTTAACGGAAATGCACCTGTGAGCTGCCCAGCCCAACGGCTGCTGTCTTTGCCTTCGCAAAGGTCGCCCAGTAGGCTGTGCCGGATCGTCCCCGTTACGGATGCCCAAAGTGGAATGCTTTCTATCCTGCCCAGTGCATGTGGGACAGGCAGTGCATTCAAGCAGAGTGGAACCGCGTCAACCTGCGCCTCTGTAGCCTTATGGCTGCAGAGGCTTTTTTGTTGTTCTGTATTCAGCATCGGTTAAGCGGCAGAAGGGTACCCGAGTTATGATAACGCTTATCATCGTATTGTCTTGCCTAGACCCGGCGAAGCCGATTTCTGGGCTGGAAGGAGAAACGAACATGTGGAAACTGATTGAATCGGACATTCAGGCTGTATTTGACAATGATCCGGCTGCCAAAAGCAAACTGGAGGTTATTCTTACCTACTCCGGGCTTCATGCGATTTGGGCTTACCGGATTGCGCGTTGGTTCTATGTGCGCCACTGGTTCACGATGGCCAGAATGATTAGTCAAATCGCGCGATTTTTTACGGGGATTGAGATTCATCCGGGCGCGCGAATCGGCCAGCGGCTGTTTATCGACCACGGTATGGGTGTGGTTATCGGCGAGACATGCGAAATCGGGGATGATGTCGTATTGTTTCAGGGCGTTACCTTGGGCGGTAACGGAAAAGAAAAAGGCAAGCGCCACCCTACATTGGGAAACAATGTTATGGTGAGCTCAGGGGCGAAGGTGCTCGGTTCCTTCACCGTCGGTGAATACTCGATGATCGGGGCTAATTCAGTTGTTCTCCGCGAGGTCCCGCCGTACAGCACGGTTGTGGGCATTCCGGGCAAAGTGGTGAAGCTAAACGGTCAGCGGGTGAATAAACTGGATCATGCCAGCCTGCCGGACCCTGTTATTGATATGCTGGCAACCATGCAGAAGCAAATAGACGAGATGCGGGAGCAGATCCGCGAGCAGGAGAAACAAATTCAAGGAGGACAACGCACACATGAGCTTGAAAATTTTTAATACACTATCCCGCGCAAAAGAGGAGTTCAAGCCCCTTGTTCCGGGGAAAGTGAACATGTACGTCTGTGGACCGACCGTGTATGACTATATTCATATCGGGAATGCACGGCCGTTAATTTTTTTTGATGTGGTCCGGCGGTATTTGCAGGCTATCGGTTATGATGTGACCTATGTGGTTAACTTCACGGATGTGGACGATAAGCTGATCCGCAAGTCCGAGCAAACGGGGATGTCCGTTCCGGATTTGGCAGAAAAGTTTATTGCCGCCTTTTATGAGGACATCGATGCCCTTGGCGTCGGCCGGGCGGATATTCATCCGCGGGTCACGGAGAATATGACGGAGATTATCGAGTTTATTCAGGGGCTCGAAGCCAAAGGGTTTGCCTATGAAAATGGCGGAGATGTGTATTTCCGCACCGCCAAGTTTGCAGAATACGGCAAGCTGTCCCATCAGAACCTGGAGGAGCTGCAGTTCGGCATCCGGATTCATGTGGATGAGCGGAAGGAAAATCCGCAGGACTTTGTGCTGTGGAAGGCGGCAAAGCCGGGGGAAATTTATTGGTCCAGTCCATGGGGCGACGGACGTCCGGGCTGGCACATCGAATGCTCGGCCATGGCTGGCAAATATTTAGGGACTACACTGGATATCCACGGCGGCGGGCATGATTTGCAATTTCCGCATCATGAGTGCGAGGTTGCCCAGTCCGAGGCGCTGCACGGCAAGCCGCTCGCCAATTATTGGATGCACAATGGCCACATTCATATTAACGATGAAATTATGTCGAAATCCCGTGGAAACGGCATTAAGGTGAACGAGCTGCTGAAAACGATGAAGCCGGAAGTGCTGCGCTTCTTCATGCTGTCGACGCATTACCGGAATCCGATTAATTTCAGCGATGAGGCCGTAACCCAGGCGGAGAATGGGCTGGAGCGGGTCAAAAACAGCTTCTCGAACCTGATTTACCGGTTAGACGCCTGTGCCGGTCAAAGCACGAGTGCAAGGGACGAGGCGGCCGAGTTAGCGGCAGCTGCGGCTACGGAGCTGTTCCAGGCTAAGATGAACGATGACTTTAATACGCCTGACGCCATCACGGCAGTGTTTGATTTGGTCAGCGCGACGAATCAATATTTGCAGCGCCAGGATGTATCTGTGGATACGCTGGACCTGCTGAGCCAGGCTTTCCGGGAACTTAATCGTGTGCTCGGTATTCTGGTCGAGGAGCAGCCGGACCTCCTGGATACGGACATTGAGCAGCTCATTAAAGAACGGACCGAGGCCCGTCAAAATAAACAATGGGCGCGCGCCGATGAAATTCGCGATCTGCTCACCGAAAAAGGAATCGTGCTGGAGGATACGCCGCAAGGAATTCGCTGGCGGAGGAAGTAAAGCATGGATATGAATCGAGGTTTGCTTTTATTTTCACCGTCCAGGCCTGCGGGTCAGCTGCCGCCGCTGGTGCTTGCCTATGCCGGAGATGCGATTTACGAGATGCTGGTGCGGCAGTATTTGATTTCCCGCACGCAGCTGAAGCCGAATCATTTGCACCGTGAATCGACGCGCTTCGTATCGGCGAAGGCTCAATCCCGCTTTCTTCAGGAGTGGATGCCTCATCTGACCGAGGAGGAAATCGATGTTGTCAAACGCGGCCGCAATGCCAAGTCCGGCACGGTGCCTAAAAACGCCGATGTGCTGGACTACCGGCACGCGACCGCATTTGAATGCCTGATAGGCTATCTTTATTATGAAGGACGGCTGGATCGGCTGGAGGAGCTGCTTGGTCTTATTATCCCGCCGACGCCGCAACCCGAGGAGGAACTTGCACGTGGAGAATGAAGAATATATTGCCGGACGGCACGCGGTTATGGAGGCCTTACGTTCCGGACGAACGATTAACAAAATATGGATCGCAGAATCTGCGCAGAAGCATCAGGTGCAGGGCATCATCCAAGAGGCTAAAAAGAACGGACTTATCGTGCAGTCGGCAGACAAACGCAAGCTGGATCAGCTTGTTCCGGATGTACAGCATCAGGGTGTGGTCGCGCAGGTCGCCTCACAGCGCTATTATGAAGTGGACGAGCTGCTTGCACTGGCCAAAGAGCGTAATGAGCAGCCGTTTTTGCTGCTGCTTGACGAAATAGAGGACCCTCATAATCTGGGCTCGATTCTAAGGACTGCGGACTGTACCGGTGTCCACGGTGTCATTATTCCGAAGCGCCGCGCGGTTGGCTTGACGGCGACTGTATCGAAAACCTCGGCCGGTGCAGTAGAGTATGTTCCTGTGGCCCGGGTTACGAATCTTGCTCAAACGATCGATCGGCTGAAAGAAGAAGGCGTGTGGGTGGCCGGTGCCGATGTGGATGCCCGCCAATCCGTTTATCAGTCAGATTTTACGATGCCGCTTGCAATTGTAATTGGCAATGAAAGCAAGGGAATGGGCCGCCTGATAAAAGAAAAATGCGACTTTCTTGTGAAGCTTCCGATGTCCGGCAGCATTAACTCCCTTAACGCCTCTGTAGCGGCTGGCGTTCTTATGTACGAGACGGTGCGCCAGCGCGGCAGCAGGGATTCGTGATGTGGGATGCAGGAGTTTCTCATTGTTGACGGCTATAACATTATCGGCGCTTGGCCTGAGCTGAATCGTATTAAGGAAGAGGAGAGCCTGGAAGCGGCCAGGGACAAGCTTATTGAGATTCTGGCCGAATACCAGGCCATTTCGGGGCGCGCGACTTATCTTGTCTTTGACGCCTATAAGGTCCCAGGCGTGGGAGGCAAGTATAAGCAGAACAAGCTGCAGATCTGGTATACGAAGGAAAAAGAAACGGCGGATGAGGTCATTGAACGCCTTGTTGCGGAGCTGAAAGGAAGGCGCCGGCAAATTTATGTGGCCACCTCCGATTCCATCGAGCAGAACGTCATCTTCGGCCATGGGGCCCTCCGCATGCCCGCCCGAGAGCTGAGATTGTATGTCAGTGAAGGGCGCGGGGAGGTTTCCAAGCGGCTGGATACGATGGGCAATTCTAGCCGGAATACGTTCGACAGCAAGCTGAATAGCGAGATGCGAACCCTTTTCGAGAAATGGAGAAGGGGCGATAAGGACACCAAATAATTGGTGCCCGAACCCGGGAAGCCGCGTCAGGAATGGATTGACAAGGCCTGTTATTATTGACGGCTCTCAGAAGCATCATGTATACTTAACGTATTCTTTTTCGAACGAGAATCGGTGTAGCCAAGCAGGCCGGAGGGATTTTTCGTGAATGTCGACCTGAGCGATTTCAGAATGGACGCGTATGATCTCAAGACGGATGAAGATATTGTCGTTGCGGTCCGCGAAGGCAACAGCGAAGCGTTGGAATATCTCATTAATAAATATCGCAATTTTGTGCGGGCCAAGGCGCGTTCCTATTTTTTAATCGGGGCGGATCGCGAAGATATTGTTCAAGAAGGTATGATAGGCTTGTATAAATCCATCCGTGATTTCCGGGGAGACAAGCTGGCATCCTTCAAGGCCTTCGCAGAGCTGTGCATTACCCGGCAAATTATAACCGCCATTAAAACCGCCACCAGGCAAAAGCATATCCCGCTTAATTCATATGTTTCCCTGGACAAGCCGATTTACGATGAAGATTCGGACCGCACCTTGCTGGACATTATAAGCGGAACCAAAGTATCGGATCCCGAAGAGCTGATTATTAATCAGGAAGAATTCGTCGGCTTGGAAGACAAGATGGGTGAAATATTAAGCGATTTGGAACGCAAGGTACTCATGCTTTATTTGGACGGCCGTTCCTACCAGGAAATTGCCGTAGATTTGGATCGCCATGTGAAGTCGATAGACAACGCTCTGCAGCGCGTAAAACGCAAGCTGGAGAAATATTTGGAAGTGCGTGATTTATAATCGGCACCTTTCACTGATCGTGGAAGATGTCGATTTTGTTTTGTGGGCCGCAGACCGTTGAACTGGCTTTGAGTCCAGGACGCGGCTGCTTCTACGAGCAATTATAAAAAGCAGAAATACGGATGTTTAGTCGAGGAAACAGTTGGACATGCTGGGAATAGTCTGTTTTTCTTGACACGCTATAACGGCTGTGCTAAAGTGATTTGGGTAGCCCTAAAATTCAGGCATTTTTTGTGTTAGGTTTTGGAGGTGTAGTCGTGGCTTTTATAAGCAAGCTGAAGCAAGGATTCGGCTCGACATTTTCGTTTTTTGCTGACTGTTGGGCAGAAATGAAAAAGGTCAAGTGGCCAGCCCGGAAAGAATTGATCAGTTATACGATCGTTGTCGTGTCCACCGTTATCTTTGTGACGGTTTACTTCGCCATTCTAGACCTGGGAATCTCTGAATTGCTTAAGATAGCGTTCGAATAAATATAAGGGCTCAGGGTGAATTAGATGGAGAAACGTTGGTACGTTGTACATACCTATTCCGGGTATGAGAATAAAGTGAAGGCAAACCTCGAGAAGCGTGTTGAATCCATGAACATGACGGACAAGATCTTTCGTGTGCTTGTGCCCATGGAAGAGGAGATCGTCAACAAGGACGGCAAAAAGAAATCTGTGATGCGCAAAGTGTATCCGGGTTACGTTCTGGTGGAAATGGTTCAAACCGATGATTCGTGGTATGTCGTACGCAATACCCCGGGAGTAACCGGGTTCGTAGGCTCGACCGGCTCTGGCTCCAAACCGACAGCATTATTGCCTGAAGAAGTGGAAGCCATATTGAAGCATATGGGCATGGAAGAGCCGAAGCCGAAGATTGACTTTGAACTGAAAGAAATGGTTCGGGTCAAAGTAGGACCTTTTGCCAATTTTGTCGGATCGGTCGAAGAGATTCTGATCGACAAAAGCAAACTGAAGGTTCATGTAAATATGTTTGGTCGAGAAACCCCGCTGGAGTTGGAATACACTCAAGTGGAGAAAATATAGCCTGAAGCCGGTGGAACCCGGTCTAATGGCATGTCGGTTTCTGCGTATGGCGCATCAAGCGTGGTAAGCGCGGCGCTGTGCGAGTGGGAGGGAACATTCCCGTCTTACCACATTACTGCAAGGAGGTGTAACACATGGCTAAAAAGGTAATTAAAGTTGTTAAGCTGCAAGTTCCTGCAGGGAAAGCGAACCCGGCGCCTCCAATCGGTCCGGCACTCGGTCAAGCTGGTGTCAACATCATGGCATTTTGTAAGGAATTTAACGCAAGAACAGCTGATCAAGCAGGCTTGATCATCCCGGTTGAAATTTCCGTTTTCGAGGATCGTTCGTTTACGTTCATCACGAAAACACCTCCGGCTGCCGTACTGCTTCGTGTCGCTGCTGGCATTCCTAAAGGATCTGGCGAGCCGAACAAGAAGAAAGTCGCAACCGTGAAACGTTCTGTCGTTCGCGAGATCGCTGAACAAAAAATGCCTGACCTGAACGCTGCAAGCGTTGAAGCTGCAATGCGCATGGTTGAAGGCACAGCCCGCAGCATGGGTATCGTCATTCAAGACTAATTGAATGACACCGGGCGTTCTGAACGAAGAGCGTCTCGACTAGTGGGAGGATTTTCCGCTAACACCACATAGGGAGGAACAAAATTCATGGCTAAGCATGGTAAGAAGTACCAAGAGGCCGCGAAGCTGGTTAATCCGGACAGCTTTTATGAGCCATTGGAAGCATTGGAAGCCGTTAAGAAAACGGCTGTTGCCAAATTCGATGAAACAGTTGAAGTGGCAGTCCGTCTCGGCGTAGATCCGAGAAAACAAGATCAAGCTGTTCGCGGCGTTGTCGTTCTTCCGAACGGCACTGGTAAATCCAAGCGCGTGCTTGTATTTGCAAAAGGCGAAAAAGCGAAAGAAGCTGAAGCAGCTGGCGCGGATTATGTTGGTGATGCTGACATGATCAACAAAATTCAGCAAGGCTGGTTCGAATTTGACGTTTGCGTAGCAACACCAGATATGATGAGTGAAGTTGGTAAGCTCGGTCGTCTGCTCGGGGGTAAAGGTTTGATGCCAAACCCGAAGGCCGGTACAGTTACGTTTGACGTGACTAAAGCGGTACAAGAAATTAAAGCCGGTAAAATTGAATTCCGTCTGGACAAAGCTGGACAAATTCATGCTCCAATCGGCAAAGTTTCTTTCGATGCTGACAAGCTGAACGAAAACTTCCGCTCTTTGGTAGAAGCTTTGCTTCGTGCGAAGCCGGCAGCAGCAAAAGGTGTCTATCTGAAAAGCATCGCGGTATCTTCGACCATGGGTCCAAGCGTACGCGTGAACGTACAAACTTTCAGATAATCCGTTATTTGGATTTGACTTTACCGGCTCTGCTATGATACTCTTACAGAGTTAAAAATGAATAAGATATCCGTAGACAGCAGGAGCCGATAAGGCTTAATGTCCTGCCGAGGGTTTTGTGATATATGACCATGTTCTTTTGATGCGAGTAAAGCAACAACAAGAATGAGATCAATCATGCCTTCGTAGACGTCTGCGGAGGCTTTTCTTTTGGCCGAAGCCGATGTTCAGAAGTCTGCTGCATCAACAGCAATAGGAGGTGTAACTGATGGCAAACCAAAAAGTGATTGAACAGAAACAACTGGCAGTAAACGAAGTCACTGGCAAACTGAAAGAATACTCCTGCACAATCGTGACGGATTATCGCGGTCTGACAGTGAAGCAAGTCACTGAGTTGCGTTCGAAACTTCGTGAGGCAGGCGTTGAATTTCAAGTTTTGAAAAACACAATTGCCCGCCGTGCGACTGCTGATGCTCAATTGACAGAGCTGGACTCTGCATTAACAGGTCCAACTGCGATTGCATTCAGTAAAGACGACGTTGTAACTCCGGCTAAAATCTTGTCTGATTTTGCTAAGAAAAATGACAAGCTGTCCGTTAAAGCGGGTGTCGTTGAAGGTAAAGTAGTAGACGCGGCTCAAATCAAAGCACTGGCAGAACTGCCTTCCAGAGAAGGACTTCTGTCCATGTTGCTCAGCGTGCTCCAAGCACCGGTCCGCAACTTCGCGCTTGCAGTTAAAGCTGTGGGTGAGAAGCAAGAAGGCTCCCAAGCCTAATCGATTCATCTCATAAACAAACCAATTAAGCAATGGAGGGTTTTCCATGTCTAAAGAGCAAATTATCGAAGCGATCAAAACGATGACCGTTCTGGAACTGAACGACCTCGTTAAAGCAATTGAAGAAGAATTCGGCGTAACAGCAGCAGCTCCAGTTGCAGTAGTAGCTGGCGGCGCTGCAGTTGAAGCTGAAGCTCAAACTGAGTTTGACGTAGTTCTTGTTGATGCTGGTGCTTCCAAAATCAACGTTATCAAAGTTGTTCGTGAAATCACTGGTCTTGGTCTGAAAGAAGCAAAAGATCTGGTTGACGGCGCACCGAAACCAATCAAAGAAAAAGTTTCCCAAGACGATGCAAACGCAGTGAAAGCGAAGCTTGAAGAAGCAGGCGCTAAAGTAGAAGTGAAGTAATTGGACCAACCAAAGCGTCCCCTTTGAAGCTTGTCTTCAGAGGGGATTCTTTTTACTATATTTGCTTCGGCAAGTAGAAATCACCGTGAGTCAGAGGATAGCAATCCTCAAGTTTCGTCGGTGCGGACGAATTTTCATAGGGGTGGATAAAAGTGGCCGATCATTATTATTCCAGTAAGCCTTCGGTCGAGCATGAGCGCCGGGTGGTGGAGGCGGAGCTTCGGGGAATCCGGTTTGCATTTGTGACCGATGCCGGTGTATTTTCGAAGCAGGGGGTTGATTACGGCAGTCGTGTTCTTATTGAAGCAATGGACATCCCGGAGCAGGCCGAAGTGCTGGATGTAGGCTGCGGCTACGGACCGATCGGCTTGACCGCAGCGAAGCTGGCCAAGTCAGGACATGTCACGATGATCGACATCAATGAAAGAGCGGTAGAGCTCGCCAAAGAAAACGCCCGCAAGCATGGGATTAGCAATGTACGGATTGAACAAAGTGATTTGTTTGCCGCAGTGCAGGGGCAGAGCTTCGATGTGATTTTGACCAACCCTCCGATTCGTGCAGGGAAAGAGACGGTTCATCGCATTTTTGAATGCGCGGAGCAGCACCTGCGACCCGGCGGTTCGCTATGGATTGTTATTCAGAAAAAGCAAGGGGCGCCATCGGCCCTGGCGAAGCTGGAGACGCTGTTTGAGCAAGTCACTGAGGTATGCAAGGACAAAGGTTACCGGATTTATAAGGCCCAAAAAATTTGAACCGTGTGGTTCATTTTTTGTTTGACTTCATTTTCCTACTGTGGTAGGATAATATAATGTCAGCATTATAATGTGCTATTTGTCTTTAGAGCACTAAAATGTCAAGCTTTTTTTAAAGGATGCATAATTTTTAGTGCAATGACGTATAATGTTTAGATTTTCGGCAAGTCTACTTATAGGACTTCTGAGCTTTGGAAAAAAAGAATAGTTTGAATTCACGCAGCATGACGCCGTGTGAATCCATCATCCGTGAATAAACGTCGACAGACGTTTTTCTGTCCAGATCAGAAAATGGAACTTCACTTGAAGCGATACAGCGGAGTGGGGATTTTCTGATTTGGCGATAAATGCTGCCGTTGATGACGGTGGCGCATCAACGAATGGCTCCGATAGGAGCTTTTCTCAGTTTTAGTTCCAATGATTTTCGAGTAGACGCGAGGGGTGAAGTGAAGTTGGCGGGACATAACGTTCAATTTGGTCGACGCACGCGCAGATCTTATGCACGTATCAATGAGGTGCTGGATGTTCCTAACTTGATCGAGATCCAACAAAAATCGTATCAGTGGTTTTTGGATGAAGGATTACGTGAAATGTTTCAGGACATTTCTCCGATCCAAGACTTTACGGGTAATTTGGTGTTGGAATTTATCGATTACAGCTTGGGAGAGCCGAAGTACTCGGTGGATGAGTCAAAAGAGCGGGACGTAACCTACGCAGCGCCCCTGAGGGTGAAGGTTCGACTCATCAATAAGGAAACCGGCGAAGTCAAAGAGCAAGAAGTATTTATGGGAGACTTCCCGTTGATGACCGAAACTGGTACGTTCATCATCAATGGCGCCGAACGTGTCATTGTCAGTCAGCTTGTTCGTTCTCCCAGTGTCTATTTTAACACAAAAATCGACAAGAACGGTAAAAAAAGTTACGGAGCGACGGTCATCCCGAACCGTGGTGCGTGGCTCGAGCTTGAAACCGATGCGAAGGACATTATCTATGTCCGTATAGACCGTACCCGCAAAATTCCTGTGACGGTTTTGCTGCGGGCGCTGGGATTTGGAACGGATGCGGAAATTCTCGAATTGCTGGGTGATGACGAGTATATCCGCAACACGCTTGATAAAGATAACACAGATTCGACGGAAAAAGCGCTGATCGAGATTTACGAGCGTCTGCGTCCGGGCGAGCCTCCGACACTGGACAACGCTAAGAGCCTGCTGATCGCACGTTTCTTTGATCCGAAGCGTTATGATTTGGCAAATGTAGGACGTTACAAAATCAACAAAAAGCTGCACATCAAAAACCGTTTGTTCAATCAGCGTCTGGCAGAGTCTCTGATTAACATGGAAACCGGTGAGATTGTGGCTGAGGCTGGCCAGCTTCTGGACCGCCGCTTGCTGGATCAGGTGCTGCCTGCGCTGGAGAACGGCGTTGGATTTAAAGATTATCATGTGGCTGGCGGTGTTCTGGATGCGAATACAGTACCGCTGCAATGCATCAATGTTTTCTCGCCGATAGATGACGGTAAAGTCGTCAAAGTCATTGCTAACGGCCAGATCGACAAGTCTGTAAAGCATATTACGCCAGCAGACATCATCTCGTCCATCAACTATTTCATCAATCTGCTGAATAGCATCGGCAGCACTGACGACATTGACCACTTGGGCAACCGCCGTTTGCGTTCCGTAGGTGAGCTATTGCAAAATCAGTTCCGGATCGGTCTGTCCCGTATGGAACGCGTTGTGCGTGAGCGGATGTCGATCCAGGATGCGAATGTGATTACGCCTCAGGCGCTGATTAACATTCGTCCGGTGATTGCGTCGATTAAAGAGTTTTTTGGCAGCTCCCAGCTGTCGCAGTTTATGGATCAGACTAACCCGCTGGCGGAGCTGACTCATAAACGCCGTCTGTCCGCACTCGGACCTGGCGGTTTGACGCGGGAACGCGCCGGCTTCGAAGTACGGGACGTTCACCACTCCCACTATGGCCGGATGTGTCCTATCGAGACCCCGGAGGGTCCGAACATTGGTTTGATCAACTCGTTGTCGTCTTTTGCGCGGATTAACGAATATGGCTTTATCGAAGCGCCGTATCGCTGGGTAGATCCGAACACAGGTTTTGTTACCTCTCAAATCTCGTACCTGACGGCAGACGAGGAAGATAACTATGTCATCGCACAAGCGAACGCAGAGCTGACAGAGGAAGGCGCATTTGCCCAAAGCTCGGTTATCGTTCGTTTTAAAGACGATATCCTTACTCTGCCGCGTGAGCGTGTAGACTATATGGACGTTTCGCCGAAGCAGGTGGTGTCGGTAGCGACAGCGCTCATTCCATTCTTGGAAAATGACGACTCCAACCGTGCGCTCATGGGCTCGAACATGCAGCGTCAAGCGGTACCGCTTCTTATTCCGAAGTCACCGCTTGTTGGTACCGGCATGGAGCACAAGAGTGCAAAAGACTCCGGGGTATGTATTGTATCCAAATACGATGGCGTTATTGAGCGTGCGGATGCTAACAGTATTTGGCTTCGCCGCCAAGCGAACGTGGATGGCCGGGTCATTAGCGGCGACCTCGTAAAATACAAGCTTCACAAGTTTATGCGTTCTAACCAAGGTACCTGCATCAACCAGCGTCCGCTCGTTAAACGCGGGGATATCATTAAGGCCGGCGATATTATGGCTGACGGACCTTCGACGGAGATGGGCGAGCTGGCTTTGGGTCGTAACGTGGTCGTAGCGTTCATGACCTGGGAAGGCTACAACTATGAGGATGCCATTCTGCTTAGCGAGAAGCTCGTGAAAGAGGATGTCTACACTTCGATTCATATTGAAGAATACGAATCTGAAGCGCGCGACACGAAGCTGGGACCGGAAGAAATCACCCGCGATATTCCAAACGTTGGTGAAGATGCGCTTAAGAATCTCGACGAGCGTGGAATTATCCGTGTAGGCGCGGAGATCGGCGCTGGAGATATTCTCGTAGGTAAAGTAACGCCGAAGGGTGTTACAGAGCTTACAGCAGAGGAGCGTCTCCTGCATGCCATCTTCGGTGAAAAAGCTCGTGAAGTCCGTGACACCTCGCTTCGCGTGCCGCACGGTACCGACGGGATTGTTGTTGACGTGAAGGTGTTTACCCGTGAGAACGGCGATGAGCTGCCTCCAGGCGTAAACCAGCTTGTACGTGCATATATCGCACAAAAACGGAAAATCTCCGAAGGCGATAAAATGGCGGGACGTCACGGTAACAAAGGGGTTATCGCCCGTATTATGCCTGAAGAGGATATGCCGTTCCTGCCGGATGGAACACCGGTTGAGGTTGTATTGAACCCGCTGGGGGTACCATCCCGGATGAATATCGGTCAGGTGCTTGAGGTTCACTTGGGCATGGCGGCCAAATTGCTTGGAATCCATACCGCGACGCCGGTCTTCGACGGAGCGCACGAATATGACGTATTCGATGCGATGGAAGAGGCGGGCATGAACCGCAGCGGTAAAACCATCTTGTACGATGGACGGACAGGTGAGGCTTTCGAACGTGAAGTTACCGTTGGCGTCATGTATATGATTAAACTGGCGCACATGGTTGATGATAAAATCCATGCCCGTTCAACGGGTCCATACTCGCTCGTTACACAGCAGCCGCTGGGTGGTAAAGCTCAGTTCGGCGGACAGCGTTTCGGGGAGATGGAGGTTTGGGCGCTTGAGGCTTACGGGGCTGCCTACACATTGCAGGAAATCTTGACTGTCAAGTCTGATGACGTGGTCGGACGTGTCAAAACGTATGAATCTATCGTTAAAGGCGAGAATGTTCCTGAACCAGGCGTTCCGGAATCGTTCAAGGTTCTGATTAAAGAACTCCAAAGCCTCGGTATGGACGTCAAGATTTTGACGGAGAACGAAGAAGAGATCGAAATGAAAGAGCTGGACGACGAAGATGAGGTCGGCAATGACAAGCTCAACCTGAACCTCGAAGGCGCAGAAGTCGGAGCAGAGTAACGGAACACGGTTAGCTTAGTACATTCTTGAGGAGGGTTGCTCCTTGTTGGACGTAAACAACTTTGAGTTTATGAAAATTGGTCTCGCTTCGCCGGACAAGATTCGTTCTTGGTCCCGTGGAGAAGTGAAAAAGCCGGAAACCATTAACTACCGGACGCTGAAACCGGAGAAGGAAGGCTTGTTCTGCGAGAAAATTTTCGGGCCGACTAAGGACTGGGAATGCCACTGCGGCAAATACAAGCGTGTCCGGTACAAAGGCGTCGTCTGCGATCGCTGCGGCGTAGAGGTTACGCGCGCGAAAGTTCGCCGCGAGCGCATGGGACATATTGAGCTGGCTGCCCCGGTTTCTCACATTTGGTACTTTAAAGGTATTCCAAGCCGGATGGGGCTGGCGCTTGATATGTCGCCCCGTTCCTTGGAGGAAATTATTTATTTTGCATCGTATGTTGTCACGGATCCCGGTGATACACCGCTAGAGAAGAAACAGCTGCTTTCCGAGAAGGAATACCGCAGCTACCGCGAAAAGTACGGGTATGCGTTTCAAGCGGGCATGGGCGCTGAAGCGGTCAAAAAGCTTCTTGCTGATATCGACATCGACAAAGAAGTGGATACGCTGAAGGAAGACCTCAAAACCGCGCAGGGCCAACGCCGGAACCGGGCGATTAAGCGCCTGGAGGTTATGGAAGCATTCCGTAACTCCGGTAATCATCCGGATTGGATGGTTATGGACGTTCTTCCGGTTATTCCGCCGGAGCTGCGTCCAATGGTGCAGCTTGACGGGGGCCGTTTTGCGACATCCGACTTGAACGACCTGTACCGCCGTGTAATCAACCGGAACAACCGTTTGAAGCGTCTGCTTGACTTGGGCGCCCCGGACATCATTGTACAGAACGAAAAACGTATGCTTCAGGAAGCTGTCGATGCCCTCATTGACAACGGCCGTCGCGGCCGTCCGGTTACTGGACCGGGCAACCGTCCTTTGAAGTCGCTCAGCCATATGCTGAAAGGGAAGCAAGGACGTTTCCGTCAAAACCTGCTCGGAAAACGTGTTGACTATTCGGGACGTTCGGTTATCGTAGTTGGTCCGAGCCTGAAAATGTATCAATGCGGCCTTCCGAAGGAAATGGCATTGGAATTGTTCAAGCCTTTCGTGATGAAAGAGCTCGTTAATAAAGGCTTGGCACATAACATCAAGAGTGCGAAGCGCAAGGTAGAACGGGTCAGCCCGGAAGTATGGGATGTGCTTGAAGAGGTAATTAAAGAGCACCCTGTACTGCTGAACCGTGCCCCTACGCTGCACAGACTGGGTATCCAGGCGTTTGAGCCAATTCTTGTCGAAGGACGGGCTATCAAGCTTCATCCGCTTGTATGTACGGCTTATAATGCTGACTTTGACGGCGACCAAATGGCGGTTCACGTTCCGTTATCCGCTGAAGCACAAGCAGAAGCTCGGATTTTGATGCTTGCTTCGGGCAACATTTTGAACCCGAAAGACGGTAAGCCGGTTGTAACGCCTTCTCAGGACATGGTTCTCGGAAGCTTCTATTTGACCATGGACAACAAAGAAGCGCAGGGGAGCGGACGTATCATCGGTTCTGTCAACGAAGCGTTCAGCTTATATCAGGCTGGTGTGAACGCCTTGCATTCGCGGGTAGCTATCCCGGCAAGAGTTCTTGGCAAAACGAGCTTTACGGAGCGTCAACAAAATGCATGGCTGATTACGACTGTCGGCAAAATTATCTTTAATGATATTTTCCCTGCCGACTTCCCGTATATTAACGAAGCCACCAAGACCAACTTGTTCAACGGTACGCCGGATGAATACTTTGTCTTTGATAAAGGAGCCAACGTCCGCGAAGCGATTATGAATATCCCGTCGCGCGGCGCAGTAGGCAAAGAGTACCTGGGTACTCTTATCGGCGAGTGCTTCCGCCGTTACCACACGACAGAAACATCGATTATTCTTGATAAAATTAAGCAAAACGGCTTCACGTATTCCACTCGTGCAGGGATAACAGTCGCGGTTTCGGACGTTATCGTTCCACCGGAAAAAGTGAATATCCTGAAGGATTCCGAGGAAAAGGTAGCGGTTGTTACAAGCCAATACCGCCGCGGATTGATTACCGACGATGAGCGGTATGACCGTGTTATCGCTATCTGGGGTAAAACGAAGGACGAAATTACAGAAATTCTGATGAAATCCCTGGATAAATTCAATTCCATCAACATGATGGTGGAATCGAAGGCGCGGGGGAACAAGTCGCAGATTACCCAGCTTGGCGGGATGCGTGGTCTGATGGCAACGCCAACCGGACGGATTTACGAGCTGCCGATTAAATCGAACTTCCGCGAAGGTCTGACAGTCCTGGAGTACTTTATCTCCACGCACGGCGCGCGTAAAGGTTTGGCGGATACAGCGCTTCGTACGGCTGACTCCGGTTACTTGACCCGTCGTCTCGTAGACGTAGCTCAGGACGTCATTGTCCGTGAAGACGATTGCGGTACGGATAAAGGCTTTACAGTCAGCCAGATCCAGGACGGTAAAGAGGTTATCGAGGATCTGTACGACCGGATTGAAGGACGTTATGCGTTCGAAACGATTCGCAATCCGCAAACCGGAGAGGTTATTGTTCAGCGCAATCAGCTGATCGAATCGAATCTGGCGGATGCTATCATCGCTGCAGGCATTGAGAAGCTGCAAATCCGTTCTGTTCTCAGCTGCCGTACTCGTCATGGGGTTTGTAAGAAATGCTACGGCCGTAACCTGGCGACGGGCACCCACGTGGAGATCGGGGAAGCGGTTGGTATTATCGCTGCTCAATCCATCGGTGAACCGGGAACCCAGCTCACCATGCGTACGTTCCATACCGGGGGCGTTGCAGGGGATGACATTACGCAAGGTTTGCCGCGGATTCAGGAGCTCTTCGAAGCCCGTAATCCGAAAGGGCAAGCGATCATTTCTGAAATTGACGGGGTCGTGAAGGAGATTCGCGATGCCAAGGACCGCCGTGAAATCGACGTTCAAGGCGAAGCCGAGATGAAAACCTACTCGGTGACATTCGGGTCCCGTATCCGTGTTGCAGTGGGTAAGCATGTTGAAGCCGGGGACGAGATTACAGACGGATCCATCGATCCGAAGGAAATGCTGCGTATCAAAGGTATCCGCGGCGTGCAAAACTACATTCTGCAGGAAGTACAGCGCGTTTACCGGAACCAAGGGGTAGAAATCAACGACAAGCACATTGAGGTTATGGTTCGACAAATGCTGCGCAAAATCCGCATTGTCGACAGCGGAGATACGCCGCTCCTGCCAGGCTCCTTCGTTGATATTCATGGCGAGTATGAAGAAGCGAACCGTGAAGCTCTTCTGAACGGCAAAGAGCCTGCTGTAGCAAGACCTGTATTGCTTGGTATCACCAAAGCGTCCCTGGAGACGGATTCGTTCTTGTCTGCGGCATCCTTCCAAGAGACGACACGTGTTCTTACGGACGCGGCCATTAAAGGTAAAGTCGACCAACTGCTCGGTCTGAAGGAGAACGTCATTATCGGTAAGCTTATCCCGGCTGGTACAGGGATGGCCCGTTACCGCGGCATCAAGATTGTCGATCCGCTGGCTGAAGAGCTGGCAGCTGACAGCGAGACACCGGAAATGGCGCAGGTAGACTAAGCTTAGCTTAGTCTGCCTTTCTTTTTTCAATTCTGTTTTTGCCGGAATATGTGCCAGAATAAAAATGAAATGGGTTTAGGAAGCAGCCGACGCTGTGAGCTGAGATTGCCGCGGCGAATAATCAGAGCCAATAGTTAAGACAGCCATTTGGCTTGGACAAAATGTTTGTCCAATGCGCTTGACACTGGCTATTTGAAATGCTAAACTGTTTCAGTGTGCCAAACGGAATATGATGTTCTTTACTTTGGAGGATGTATTCCAATGTCTTATGATAAAGTAAAGCAGGCAGCAAAACTGTATATAGGCACGAAGCAAACGACCAAAGCGGTCGAACTAGGCATGGCTACAGAAGTTTTCGTTGCAAAAGATGCAGAACCACGAATTACGATGAAAATCATTAACCTCTGCAAGAAGATGGGGGTTAACGTCACATACGTAGATTCCATGAAACAGCTTGGCAAGGCGTGTGGGATTGAGGTGGGGGCTGCAATGGCAGCAACGGCGAACGAATGAGCGATGATATTTTTTTGCTCGTTTATGATTCGCCTGGCTCTGTGGACTTGCAAACTTTGATTCAGTATATATCATGTGGAAGGAGGTGGCGATATGCCAACAATTAACCAACTCGTACGTAAAGGCCGTAAAGCCAAAGTGGTTAAGTCGAAATCGCCTGCATTGCAAAGAGGGTTTAACGCTCTGAAAAGAGAGAGCACGGATATCAGTGCACCA
>NZ_JBBBNV010000026.1:13120-32032 GCF_037137075.1 Paenibacillus sp. y28 | reverse complement strand
ATACGGAACAAAGCGTCCTAAAGTTAAAAAATAATATCCGATTAAGGATGAACTATTCGAGAAAGGGGGATAACAATGCCTCGTAAAGGTCCTGTAACCCGTAGAGACGTACTTCCAGATCCGATTTTTAATAGTAAAATGGTCACTCGCCTCATCAACCGTATCATGATTGACGGTAAAAGAGGTGCAGCACAAACCATTCTGTATGATGCCTTTGATAAAATCAAAGATCGCACAGGTAAAGATTCGATGGAAGTTTTCGAACAAGCAATGAAAAACATTATGCCCGTACTGGAAGTTAAAGCTCGCCGTGTAGGTGGTGCTAACTATCAGGTTCCGATCGAAGTTAAACCAGAGCGCCGTACAACGCTTGCTCTGCGTTGGCTCGTAAACTATTCTCGTCTTCGCGGTGAGAAAACGATGGAGGAGCGTCTTGCTTCCGAAATCATCGACGCTAGCAACAACACTGGCGCATCCGTGAAAAAACGTGAAGATACACACAAAATGGCTGAAGCTAATAAGGCTTTTGCACATTACCGCTGGTAATAGTAAAATGTGGATGAGGTCACTCATCCTGAAAGGAGACAATACTAATGGCAAGAGAGTTCTCCTTAAAAGATACGCGTAATATCGGGATCATGGCACATATTGATGCTGGTAAAACCACGACAACAGAGCGTATCCTGTACTACACAGGCCGTGTACACAAAATCGGTGAGGTCCATGAAGGGGCCGCAACGATGGACTGGATGGAACAGGAGCAAGAGCGTGGGATTACGATTACTTCCGCTGCGACAACTGCGCAATGGGATGGTCACCGCATCAATATCATCGATACCCCGGGACACGTTGACTTTACCGTAGAGGTAGAGCGTTCCCTGCGCGTACTCGACGGAGCTGTAGCAGTATTCAGCGCGAAAGAGGGCGTTGAACCACAGTCCGAAACCGTTTGGAGACAAGCGGATCGTTACGGTGTTCCTCGTATCGCATATGTAAACAAAATGGATATCATCGGTGCGGACTTCCTCGCGGCTGTTCAATCCATGAAAGACCGTTTGGGTGCAAATGCGGTGCCAATTCAGCTGCCTATGGGCGCTGAGAATGACTTCATCGGTATCATTGACCTGGTAGAACAAGTCGCTTATATTTACAAGGATGACCTCGGTAAAGATATCGAAAAAGCCGAGATTCCGGCTGAATATAAGAGCCAAGTTGATGAGCTTCGCAACCAACTCGTTGAGAAAGTCGCTGAGCTGGACGAAGAACTCACCATGAAGTACCTGGAAGGCGAAGAGATCTCTGTTGATGAGATCAAAGCCGCTTTGCGTAAAGGTGTAATCTCGACTAAGATTTTCCCTGCGATTTGTGGGTCTTCCTACAAAAACAAAGGGATTCAGCTCATGATGGACGCGGTTGTTTCTTACCTGCCTGCTCCGACTGATGTTCCTGATATTAAAGGAACTCTTGACGACGGTACGGAAACTGTCCGCAAATCCTCTGACGAAGAGCCGTTCGCTGCTCTTGCGTTCAAAATCATGACTGACCCGTTCGTAGGTAAACTGACGTTCTTCCGTGTGTACTCCGGGGTGCTTCAATCCGGTTCCTACGTGCTTAATGCCACTAAAGGCAAGCGCGAGCGGATCGGCCGTATCCTGCAGATGCATGCGAACAGCCGTCAGGAAATCAGCGAGGTTTATGCTGGTGATATCGCTGCTGCGGTAGGTTTGAAGGATACCATTACTGGGGATACGCTCTGCGATGAGAAAAACCCTGTAATTCTGGAATCCATGAACTTTCCTGAGCCGGTCATTCACTTGGCAATCGAGCCAAAAACAAAAGCTGACCAAGACAAAATGGGCGTTGCATTGTCCAAATTGTCTGAAGAGGATCCTACCTTCAGCGCGCACACGGATGAAGAAACTGGCCAAACTATCATCGGTGGTATGGGTGAGCTTCACCTTGAAATCATCGTTGACCGTATGCGCCGTGAATTCAAAGTGGAAACGAATGTTGGTAGCCCGCAGGTTGCTTATCGTGAGACATTCCGCACCCCTGCAAAAGTGGAAGGCAAATTTGTTCGTCAATCCGGCGGACGCGGTCAATACGGTCACGTATGGATCGAGTTTGAACCACAAGAAGCAGGCGCAGGCTTCACGTTCGAGAACAAAATCGTGGGTGGCGTAGTACCAAGAGAGTACATTGCTCCGGTACAAGCTGGTATTGAAGAAGCGATGAAAAACGGTGTCCTTGCCGGATTCCCGCTTGTTGATATCAAAGCAACCATCGTTGATGGTTCCTACCATGACGTTGACTCCTCGGAGATGGCGTTTAAAATCGCGGCTTCCATGGCATTGAAAGCAGCAAAAGACAAATGTAATCCGGTTATTCTTGAGCCGATTATGAAAGTCGAAGTTACAGTCCCAGAAGAATACATGGGCGACGTTATGGGCGACCTGAACTCCCGCCGCGGACGTATCGAAGGTATGGATGCTCGTGCCGGTGCACAAGTTATCCGCTCCAAGGTGCCTCTCTCCGAGATGTTTGGTTACTCCACAACTTTGCGTTCCAGAACGCAAGGTCGCGGCGTGTACTCGATGGAGATTTCCCATTATGAAGAAGTGCCTAAGTCCATTGCGGAAGCAATTATCGCAAAAAACAAAGGCGCCTAATATAAACGCTAATCTAAGGAGGAATAGTTTACAATGGCAAAGGCTAAGTTTGAACGTAATAAACCACACGTAAACATTGGTACCATCGGTCACGTTGACCACGGTAAAACAACCCTGACTGCAGCAATCACTACCGTTCTTTCGAAAAAATACGGTGGCGCAGCAGTAGCATTCGATCAAATCGATAAAGCTCCAGAAGAGCGCGAGCGCGGTATCACTATCTCCACCGCTCACGTTGAGTACGAAACTCCTAACCGTCACTACGCTCACGTAGACTGCCCAGGCCACGCTGACTATGTTAAAAACATGATCACTGGTGCTGCTCAAATGGACGGCGCTATCCTGGTTGTATCCGCAGCTGACGGCCCAATGCCGCAAACTCGCGAGCACATCCTGTTGTCCCGTCAAGTAGGCGTTCCTTACATCGTTGTATTCTTGAACAAATGCGACATGGTTGAAGACGCTGAACTGCTTGAGCTGGTTGAAATGGAAGTTCGCGACCTGTTGAACGAATATGAGTTCCCAGGCGATGACACTCCAATCATCCAAGGTTCCGCTCGTGAAGCGCTTCAAAACCCTGATGGCGAGTGGGCTGACAAAATCGTTGAGCTCTTCGAGCAAATCGATACTTATATCCCAACTCCAGAGCGCGATGTAGACAAACCGTTCCTGATGCCTGTTGAGGACGTGTTCACAATCACTGGTCGTGGTACTGTTGCTACTGGCCGTGTAGAGCGTGGTCTTGTTAAAGTGGGCGACGAGGTTGAAATCGTTGGTCTGGCTGAAGAAACTAAAAAATGCGTTGTTACAGGCGTTGAGATGTTCCGTAAGCTTCTGGATCAAGCTCAAGCTGGTGACAACATCGGCGCACTGCTTCGTGGTGTAGACCGTAAAGAAATTGAGCGCGGCCAAGTATTGGCGAAAGTGAACTCCGTTAAGCCACACACGAACTTCACTGCTCAAATCTACGTTCTGACTAAAGAAGAGGGTGGCCGTCATAAGCCTTTCTTCACAGGCTACCGTCCACAATTCTACTTCCGTACAACTGACGTAACTGGTATCATCAACCTGCCAGAAGGCACTGAGATGGTTATGCCAGGCGACAACATCACTGTTACGGTTGACCTGATTTCTTCTATCGCTATCGAAGAAGGAACTCGTTTCGCGATTCGCGAAGGCGGCCGTACTGTTGGTGCAGGCGCAGTTGCAACAATCGTGAAGTAATTAACTTCAATAACAAACCCCCTCGTTCCTTAGTGAATGAGGGGGTTTGTTATTTTAAGCTGATGCCTTAACAAACACAGTGTTACGGCATAAGTTGCTTGGAGTTTAATTGTGAACCAGTATAAGGCGGACAGCTGCCTGAATAGAGAAAAAGCGTGCTTTGGAACAAGCGCTGAATTATTTTTGCTGGGTCACGGCTTTTGCATGAATTTAGCAAACATTTTTCTTGCTTTCATAGATGGTTTTATTATATAATAGTGAACGTTGGTCTGTGACGTTGCGATGATGCGAGAGGTTGCTGACACACCCGGCTCCTTTGCCATGAGGCGCAGGTGCTGCCAGAGAATTTTCGCGGAGTATGTCCGATTATAAATTGGGCGATAGAAGGAGGGACTTATATGGCAAAGAAACAAAAAATTCGTATCCGCTTGAAAGCTTACGATCACCGTGTGCTTGATCAATCCGCAGAAAAAATTGTGGAAACAGCAAAACGTACCGGTGCGGGTGTATCTGGACCGATTCCGCTTCCAACTGAGAAGCAAATCATTACGATTCTCCGTGCTGTGCACAAGTACAAGGATTCTCGCGAACAGTTTGAGATGAGAACTCACAAACGTTTGATTGACATCGTCAATCCGACGCCTCAAACCGTTGATGCGCTGATGCGTCTTGATCTGCCGTCTGGCGTTGATATTGAAATTAAGCTGTAATCCGAATAAACGAACACTACCAGTAAGATGAAGAAAAGAGGTGTCAACATGAAAGGTATCTTAGGTAAAAAACTGGGAATGACTCAAGTATTTACAGCTGAAGGTAACGTGGTGCCGGTAACGGTCATCCAGGCTGGTCCTTGCGTTGTTCTGCAGAAGAAAGACCAAGAAAACGACGGTTACGAAGCGATTCAAATCGGTTTTGACGATAAGAAAGAATCGAGAGCGACGAAACCTGAAATCGGCCATGCTAAAAAAGCAAATGCCGCACCTAAGCGCTACGTGAAAGAGATCCGTGGCATTAACTTAGGGGAATACGAAGTTGGCCAGGAGCTCAAAGTTGACCTTTTTGCAGAAGGCGAACTTGTTGACATTACAGGAACTTCCAAAGGTAAAGGTTACCAAGGTTCGATTAAACGCCATGGTCTTTCCCGCGGTCCTATGTCTCACGGTTCCAAGTATCACCGCGGTTCCGGTTCGCTTGCAATCACTAAAGAAGCAAACCGTGTTCCAAAAGGTAAAAAACTGCCAGGACAAATGGGTAACGAAACCATTACGATTCAGAAGCTTCAAATCGTTCGCATCGATGCTGAACGTAACATTCTTCTGGTTAAAGGTTCCATTCCAGGTCCGGATAATTCATACGTAACCGTTAAAGCAACGGTGAAGAAATAATTTAAGGAAACGGGAAAGGAGGATATCAAATGCCAAAAGTAGCACTGTATAATGTGAGCGGCTCGCAAGTGGGTGAAATCGAATTGGCGGATGCAGTATTCGGAATTGAGCCGAATGCACACGTCCTCAATGAAGCGGTTTTGCTGCAAAGAGCATCGCAACGTCAAGGTACGCACAAAGTAAAAGGTCGCTCGGAAGTCCGTGGCGGCGGTCGTAAGCCTTGGAAACAAAAAGGAACTGGCCGCGCACGTCAAGGTAGTATTCGTTCGCCGCAATGGAAAGGTGGCGGTATCGTATTCGGACCGACGCCGCGCAGCTACGGATTCAAGCTTCCTAGAAAAGTTCGCCGTTTGGCAATTAAATCGGCTTTGTCTTCGAAAGTTGTTGCAAGCGAGATTATCGTATTGGACCAACTTCAACTGAACGCGCCGAAAACAAAAGAATTTGCAACCATCCTCAACAACCTGAAGGTGGATCGCAAGGCTTTAATCGTGGCAGCAAACTATGATGACAACGTAGCATTGTCCTCGCGCAACATTCCAGGGGTCAAATTCGTTTCCGCTGACGTAATCAACGTACTTGACGTTCTGGTATATGACAAGCTAATCATCACTAAGGATGCTGTACAGAAGGTAGAGGAGGTGCTTGGATAATGAAAAATCCACGCGATATTATCAAGCGCCCGGTAATCACCGAACGCACTTCTGAATTGATGAACGAGAAAAAATACACGTTCGAAGTAGATATTCGTTCCAATAAAACGGAAATCAAATACGCTATCGAGCAAATTTTCAAAGTGAAAGTAACAAACGTGAACACGCTCAGAATGCCTGCTAAACCGAAGCGCTATGGCCGTCATTCCGGATATACTTCCGAGTGGAAAAAAGCGATTGTTACACTTAGCGCAGACAGCAAAGAGCTGGAGTTCTTTGAGACTGTGTAAGACGAGTATGTTGAAATGAGCTTTGCTGAATGCAAAGCGCAGAGGAGGGAATCCAAGTGCCAATTAAAAGCTTTAAGCCGACCTCTCCGGGACGCCGTCAAATGACGGTTTCGACATTCGAAGAAATCACGGCATCCCAGCCGGAGAAATCGTTGCTGGCACCGCTGCACAAAAAAGCCGGCCGCAACAACCAAGGTAAAATCACGACTCGCCACCACGGCGGCGGTCATAAACGTAAATATCGGATTATCGATTTTAAACGCAACAAAGATGGCATTCCAGGACGCGTTGCTACTATTGAGTACGACCCGAACCGTACTGCCAACATCGCATTGATTAACTACGCTGATGGTGAGAAACGTTACATTTTGGCGCCGAAAGGCCTGAAAGTAAATGACGTTATCACATCCGGTCCTAATTCCGACATCAAAATCGGTAACGCATTGCCATTGGAAAACATTCCAGTTGGTACAGTTATCCACAACATTGAGCTGAAGCCAGGCAAGGGCGGACAAATGGTTCGTGCTGCTGGTACAGAAGCGCAACTGCTGGGTAAAGAAGATGTGTACGTGACAATTCGCCTTACTTCCGGTGAAGTTCGTAAAGTGTTGAAGGTTTGCCGCGCAACCATCGGTTCCGTAGGTAACGAAGACCACGAGCTGATTTCCATCGGTAAAGCAGGCCGCAGCCGCTGGTTGGGCAAACGTCCTGAAGTCCGCGGGGTAGTAATGAACCCGAACGATCACCCTCACGGTGGTGGTGAAGGCCGCGCGCCAATCGGACGCAAATCGCCTATGTCTCCTTGGGGCAAGCCGACCCTTGGTTACAAAACTCGTAAGAAAAACAAAGCTTCCAATAAATATATCGTTCGTCGCCGCACGAAGTAATGACGAGCGTAAGCTAGGTTGAGAAGGGAGGACAATCCATGGGACGCAGTTTGAAAAAAGGGCCATTTGTAGATGACCACTTGATGAAAAAAGTCGATACCATGAACGATTCCGGTAAGAAGGTTGTAATTAAAACCTGGTCTCGCCGCTCGACCATTTTTCCACAATTCGTTGGTCACACTTTCGCTGTTTATGACGGCAGAAAGCACGTGCCAGTGTATGTAACGGAAGATATGGTTGGACACAAGCTCGGCGAGTTTGCTCCGACTCGGACCTACAAAGGTCACGATGACGATAAAAAGACCGGTAAACGATAAGAACATATACAGATTGATGGGGTTGAAACACTCCATTGCTGAGAGGAGGTACATCCATGCAAGCTAAAGCTATTGCAAGACACGTGCGCATTGCTCCACGTAAAGTTCGTTTGGTCGTTGACTTGATCCGCGGCAAACAAGTTGGTGAAGCAATTGCTATTTTGCGCCACACTCCTAGAGCGGCATCCCCGATCGTAGAGAAGGTGCTTAATTCCGCTATCGCAAATGCGGAGCATAACCTCTCGCTGGATCCGAACAAACTGGTGATTAGCGAAGTGTTTGTGGACGGCGGTTCAACAATGAAACGATTCCAGCCGCATGCGCAAGGTCGCGCATTCAGCATTTTAAAACGTACCAGCCATATTACTGTAGTGGTATCTGAGAAATAAGGAGGGAAGACGTGTGGGACAAAAGGTAAGTCCGGTAGGCTTAAGGATTGGCATCATTCGTGACTGGGAGTCCAAATGGTATGCGGATAAGGACTTCGGTACGCTCTTGATGGAAGACGTAAAAATTCGTGAATACCTTAAAGGCAAGCTGAAAGAGTCGGCGGTTTCCCGTATCGACATTGAGCGCGCAGCAAACCGCGTAAACGTGACGATTAACACTGCGAAACCAGGTATGGTAATTGGTAAAGGCGGTTCTGAAGTTGAAAACATCCGTCAATACCTGACCCAACTGACTGGCGGCAAAAAGGTTCACATCAACATCGCTGAAATTAAAACTCCGGATCTGGATGCAACGCTGGTTGCTGAAAGCATCGCTCAACAATTGGAACGCCGTGTTTCGTTCCGTCGTGCTATGAAACAAGCAATCCAAAGAACGATGAGATCCGGTGCTAAAGGGATTAAAACTTCGGTTAGCGGACGTCTGGGCGGCGCTGAAATTGCCCGTACCGAAGGTTATAGCGAAGGAACAGTACCGCTTCATACGCTTCGTGCGGATATCGATTATGGCACAGCAGAGGCGCACACTACGTACGGACGTATCGGTGTAAAAGTATGGATTTATCGCGGTGAAGTTCTCCCGACTGCTAAGAAGAAAGCTGTTCAGGAAGGAGGAAACTAATCATGTTGTTGCCAAAACGCGTCAAACACCGCAAAGAACATCGCGGTAAAATGAAAGGCCGTGCTAAAGGCGGCACGGAAGTGGCATTCGGCGAATACGGTTTGCAGGCTGTTGAGCCGGCTTGGGTAACCAACCGTCAAATCGAAGCTGCTCGTATTGCAATGACCCGTTACATCAAACGGGGCGGTAAAGTATGGATTAAAATTTTCCCTGCGAAGCCAATCACCCAAAAACCTCTTGAGGTGCGGATGGGTAGCGGTAAAGGTAACGTTGAGAAATGGGTTGCTGTGGTTAAGCCAGGCAAAATCTTGTTTGAGCTGGCCGGGGTGAGTGAAGAAATCGCTCGCGAAGCGATGCGTCTTGCTTCTCACAAGCTCCCAATCAAAACGAAGTTCGTTAAACGTGAAGAACTGGGCGGTGAAGCAAATGAAAGCTAGTGAGTTTCGTAACTTAACCACTGCTGAGATTGAACAAAAAATCTCCGGTTTCAAAGAAGAATTGTTCAACCTTCGTTTTCAACTGGCGACAGGACAACTCGACAACCCGGTTCGTATTCGCGAAGTTCGTAAAGAAATTGCTCGTGCAAAAACCGTTGTTAGAGAAAGAGAACTGGGTATCATTAGCTGATAGCCCTCTCCACATTCCTGTAACGGTACGTTCAGCCTGAGGATTGAACTATGAAGGGAGGATAAGGTATGGAACGCAATGAACGCAAAGTGCAAATCGGCAAAGTAGTCAGCGATAAAATGGACAAAACGATTGTTGTATCCGTTGAAACATACAAAAAGCACTCTTTGTATCACAAACGGATTAAATATACGAAGAAATTCAAAGCGCATGACGAGAATAACGAAGCACAAATCGGGGATACTGTGAAAATTATGGAAACCCGCCCGTTGTCGAAGGACAAACGCTTCAGACTCGTTGAAATCGTAGAAAAAGCTGTGCTCGTGTAAGCTTGCATGAACCCGAAAGGAGGGAACATAGGTGGTACAACCATTTACTCGATTAGTTTCTGCTGATAATTCCGGTGCAAAGAAATTGATGTGCATCCGTGTGTTGGGCGGTACTGGCCGTCGCGTAGGACACATCGGTGACTTGATTATCTGCTCCGTCAAAGAAGCAACACCTGGCGGCGTTGTCAAGAAAGGTGACGTTGTTAAGGCGGTTATCGTTCGGACCAAAAGCGGAGCAAGACGTAAAGATGGTTCTTACATTAAGTTTGATGAGAATGCGGCAGTTATCGTGAAAGAAGATAAAAGCCCGCGCGGTACCCGTATTTTCGGACCGGTTGCTCGTGAACTTCGTGACAAGGACTTCATGAAAATCGTATCGCTCGCGCCTGAAGTGATTTAATGATGATCTTTCGCGGGGCTGCTTTGGCCCAAGCTTAGGAGGTGCAACAGATGCCAAAAACGAAGAAGAAGCTCGAATCCCATAACAATACACTGCACGTGAAAAAAGACGATACCGTTATCGTCATCAGCGGTAAAGACAAAGGGAAAAAAGGCCGTGTTATCGCAGCCTACCCACGTCAAAACCGAGTGCTGGTTGAAGGTGTAAACATGATCAAGAAGCATGCGAAACCATCTCCAACTAACCCGCAAGGCGGAATTCTTGACCAAGAAGCTCCGATTCATGTTTCGAACGTTATGCACGTGGATCCAAAGAACGGCAAACCGACTCGTATCGGTTACAAAGTATTGGATAACGGCAAAAAAGTACGCGTAGCCAAACAATCTGGCGAAGTTATCGATTAATCGCCCGTGACGGAAAGGAGGTAACATTCAACCATGGCAGCAAGAATGAAGGACCGCTTTTTAAACGAAATCACTCCTGCTCTGATGCAGAAGTTCAGCTATACAACGGTGATGCAAGTTCCGAAAATCGAGAAAGTCGTTATCAATATGGGGGTAGGCGATGCAGCCGGTAACTCCAAATTGCTCGACGCCGCTGTTCAGGATCTGCAAATCATCGCCGGTCAAAAGCCGGTTGTAACAAAAGCTAAAAAATCCATCGCTGGTTTCAAATTGCGTGAGGGTATGCCAATCGGCGTTAAAGTTACTCTGCGCGGCGAGCGTATGTATCACTTTTTGGACAAATTGTTCAACGTCGCTCTTCCACGTGTTCGTGACTTCCGCGGTGTATCGACTAAAGCTTTTGACGGACGTGGTAACTACACGCTCGGTCTGAAAGAACAGTTGATTTTCCCGGAAATCGAGTATGACAAAGTGGATAAAGTTCGCGGTATGGACATTGTCATTGTCACCACGGCCCAAAACGATGAAGAATCTCGTGAGCTTTTAGTTCAATTGGGAATGCCGTTCACGAAATAAGAACGATTCTGTGAAATCGGAGGTGTAAAAGAAGTGGCCAAAACTTCGATGAAGATTAAGCAGCAGCGCGCGCCGAAATTCAAGGTGCAAGCTTATACTCGCTGCGAGCGTTGCGGACGTCCGCACTCTGTATTGCGTAAATTCAAAATTTGCCGGATTTGTTTCCGCGAATTGGCATATAAAGGTCAAATTCCAGGTGTCAAAAAAGCAAGCTGGTAATTAGCCCACATCGGGAAGGAGGTACGAGGTATGGTAATGTCAGATCCAATTGCAGATATGCTTACTCGCATTCGTAATGCGAATGTCGTTCGTCACGAAACGGTGGAAATTCCATCTTCTAACATTAAGAAGGACATCACTGAAATCCTTAAAAAAGAGGGCTTCATCCGTGATGCGGAATATGTCGACGACAACAAACAAGGGATTATCCGTATCTTTTTGAAATACGGCCCGAACAATGAGCGTGTCATCTCCGGATTGAAACGCATCAGCAAACCGGGTTTGCGTGTATACACAAAAAGCCAGGAAGTTCCTAAAGTGCTCGGAGGTTTGGGGATTGCAATCATCTCCACATCCAAAGGCGTTATGACTGATAAAGAAGCTCGCCAGAACAAATCCGGCGGCGAAGTAGTTTGCTACGTTTGGTAATCTGCAGCAACAGAACGGAGGTGTAAAGGATGTCACGTATTGGTCGTAAACCAATTGCTGTTCCGGCTGGTGTCGAAGTGAAACTGGATGATGCAGTAATCACTGTGAAAGGCCCGAAAGGAACGCTGAGCCGCGAGCTTCACAAAGATATGAAGCTTGTGATTGAAGGTAACGTAATTGAAGTGCAACGTCCTTCTGATAATAAATTGCACCGTGCGCTGCACGGAACAACTCGCAGTGTTGTCGCTAACATGGTGAACGGGGTTACTGAAGGTTATGCGAAAAACCTGGAGTTGGTTGGTGTCGGTTACCGTGCCAACAAAACTGGCGACAAACTCGTATTGAACGTTGGTTACTCTCATCCGGTTGAATTTACTCCGGAAAATGGGATCGAGTTTGAAGTGCCGGCGAACAACAAAATTACAGTTAAAGGTATCGACAAAGAACTCGTCGGTGCTACAGCTGCTAAAATTCGCGCTGTTCGTGAGCCTGAGCCATACAAAGGCAAAGGGATTAAGTACGAAGGCGAGCGTATCCTCCGTAAAGAGGGTAAAGCTGGTAAGAAGAAATAATAGCAACTTAGGGTTGAAAGCAGGCTAAGGGGCAAAATCCTCTTAGCGGAAAGGGAGTGAACACCCACATGATTACTAAAGCGGATAAAAATAAAGCTCGTAAGAAAAGACATCTGCGTGTACGTAAGAAAATCACTGGTACTGCAGCTCGTCCGAGATTGAACATTTTCCGTTCTTCCAAACACGTGTACGCTCAACTCATCGATGATGTTCAAGGCGTAACAATTGCACAAGCTTCCACTCAAGATAAAGAGTTGAAAGCGGAAGTTTCCAACGGCGGTAACGTAGAAGCTGCCCGCAAGGTTGGAGAGCTGGTTGCAAAACGTGCGAAAGAACAAGGCGTGACCGAAGTCGTTTTCGACCGCGGCGGATATTTGTACCATGGACGTATTCAGGCGCTTGCTGATGCAGCCCGTGAAGCAGGTCTGGAATTCTAAAATCAAACAAAGGAGGTTAAGGACTTGCGCGTAGATCCGAACACTTTAGAACTGACAGAAAAAGTTGTTAATATTAATCGCGTAGCGAAGGTTGTAAAAGGCGGACGTCGTTTCAGCTTCAGCGCACTGGTCGTTGTCGGTGACGGTAACGGTTGGGTAGGCGCTGGTATCGGCAAAGCGGCTGAAGTGCCAGATGCAATTCGTAAAGGTATCGAGGATGCGAAGAAAAATCTGGTTCACGTTCCGCTTGTCGGTACAACCATCCCGCATCTGGTAACAGGTCATTTCGGTGCAGGCCGCGTTCTCTTGAAACCGGCATCCGAAGGTACTGGAGTTATCGCCGGCGGCCCGGTTCGTGCAGTGCTTGAACTGGCTGGCGTAGGCGACATTTTGACCAAGTCCTTGGGTTCTTCGAACTCCATGAACATGGTTAATGCGACTCTGGAAGGCTTGCAGCGTTTGAAGAAAGCTGAAGACGTTGCGAAACTCCGCGGTAAAACTGTGGAAGAGTTGTTAGGTTAGGAGGCAAAACAATGGCTAACCAATTACAAGTTACCCTCAAACGCAGTTTGATCGGTCGTCCGGAAGATCAGCGTGTTACTGTAAACACTCTGGGCCTTCGTAAGATTCGTCAAACTGTTGTCCATAACGACAATCCTGCCATTCGCGGCATGGTTAAAAAAGTACAGCATCTTGTAGAAGTGAAAGAAGTTTAATCCTACACTTCTAACCAAAAGAATATGATAAGGAGGTGCGAACGATGAAATTGCATGAACTTCAGCCAGCTGCTGGTGCCAAGAAAACCCGCAATCGTGTGGGCCGTGGTATCGGTAGCGGTAACGGTAAAACCTCTGGACGTGGTCATAAAGGTCAAAACGCACGTTCCGGTGGTGGCGTTCGTCCGGGCTTTGAAGGTGGACAAAATCCTCTCATCCGTCGTTTGCCGAAACGAGGCTTTGTCAACTTCACCCGTAAAGAGTTTGCGATTGTGAATCTTGATGAGCTGAACCGATTTGCGGCTGGGACAGAAGTTACGCCTGAATTGCTGCTGGAATCCGGGATTGTAAAAAATCCAAAAGACGGTATCAAAATTCTTGGTAACGGTGAAGTGTCCGCTTCTTTAACGGTTAAAGCGAACAAGTTCTCTCAATCTGCGGTAGAGAAAATTCAGGCTGCCGGCGGTAAAACCGAGGTGATCTAATGTTTAGAACACTATCCAACATCATGAAAGTAGACGATCTGAGAAGAAAGATTATTTTTACTCTTTTGGTTCTGATCGTCTATCGGATAGGTGCTTTTATTCCTGTACCAAACATAGACACCGACGTACTGAAGATGATTGACCAGTCCCAAAGCAGTGGCGTTCTAAACCTGCTGAATACGTTCTCCGGCGGCGCCTTGTTCAAATTCTCTATCTTTGCGATGGGAATTATGCCGTACATTACGGCATCGATTATTGTGCAGCTTTTGACAATGGACGTGATTCCGAAGTTTGCACAATGGGCGAAGGAAGGCGAAGTCGGCCGTAAGAAGCTGGCTCAGTTCACACGTTATGGTACAGTCGTGCTTGGTTTAATCCAAGCATATGGTCTTGCCTTCGGGTTCAATCGGTTGTTTAATGTACCTATGGTTAAGGATCCAAGCTTCACAACGTATGCTTTAATCACCATCGTTCTGACAGCGGGTACCTCTTTCTTGATGTGGCTAGGTGAACAAATTACCGAACGCGGAATTGGTAATGGGATATCCATTATTATTTTCGCTGGGATCATCGCTGCTATCCCAACAGGGATGCAGCAAATCTACTTGAAGCTGTTCGTAGACGCGCAGGGAGCCCTCTTCTTGAACATTACCAAAGCGGTGCTTATCCTGATCGTTATCATCCTGATGATTGCTGGGGTTATCTTTGTACAGCAAGGTGTTCGGAAAATTCCGGTTCAGTATGCCAAACGTGTTGTCGGCCGTAAGATGTACGGGGGTCAATCCACGCACATCCCACTGAAAGTCAACGCGGCAGGCGTCATTCCGGTTATTTTCGCGTTATCGCTGCTCGTATTCCCGCCAACCATTGCTCAGTTCTGGGCTGGCAATGCTTTTGCCAACTGGATTATTACGAACATGTCGTATACAGCTCCGTTCGGGATGGTTCTGTATGTCATCCTGATTATCGGATTTACGTATTTCTACACCTTTGTTCAGATGAATCCTGAGCAGATGGCTGACCAAATGAAAAAGAATGGCGGATACATCCCGGGCATTCGTCCTGGTAAAACAACTTCGGTCTATTTGACACGTGTTATGACTCGCATTACGCTGTCTGGCGCGCTGTTCCTTGCCGCGGTTTCGATTATCCCTGTATTTTTCAGCAGCCTTGCAGGTTTGCCGCAATCGGTATCCATTGGTGGAACGTCATTGCTTATCGTCATCGGCGTTGCGCTGGAAACCATGAAGCAAATCGAAAGCCAGTTAATCAAACGTCATTACAAAGGCTTTATTAACAAGTAATATCAGCACAGTTTAGGTTCTGATGGATATTGCGGAACGGATGCAGATTTTCGAAATACCCATTGGTGCCTACTCGTGCTGTTCGTGTCGATAGAACCTTTCCGTATTGGCGGTAAATGGGGGAGGCGCTTCAATGAATATTATTTTCATGGGACCTCCGGGAGCCGGGAAAGGCACACAAGCTCAAACTATTGTTGACGAGTTTCAAATCCCTCATATCTCAACAGGGGATGCATTCCGTTTGGCTATCAAGGAAGGCACGCCGCTTGGAGTGGAAGCTCAGAAATATATGGACCAAGGCTTGCTTGTCCCCGATGAAATTACGATTGGTATCGTCCGTGATCGCTTGCAGCTGGCGGACTGCCAAAAAGGATTTCTGCTCGATGGGTTCCCCAGAACGATATCGCAGGCGGAAGCATTGGATGGCATCGTAGAATCAATGGGGAAACAAATCACCCACGTCATTAATCTGAATGTGGATCGCGGTTTGCTGCTGGCTCGTTTGACAGGCAGACGTGTTTGCAAATCGTGCGGCGCAACGTATCATGTCATGTTTAATCCGCCGGCGGCGGAAAATGTGTGTGATAAATGCTCTGGCCCGCTTATTCAGCGTTCTGACGACACCGAAGAAAAAGTTGGTACCCGTCTTGATGAATATACGAATAAGACGGCGCCGCTGCTGAACTACTACGAAGCGAAGGGCACACTTCGCCAAGTCAATGGCGAGCAAGACATTGATGTAGTCGGCAAACAAATATGTTCCATCTTACGGGGTCAAGCTTAGGATGATAACATGCAAGTCAGAATCCGAGCTTGAACTAATGCGTGTAGCCGGCCGAATTGTTGCGGAAACGCACCTTTTGATGGCGCAAGCCGTGCAGCCCGGTGTGACAACATTAGAGCTGGACCGGATTGCGGAACAATTTATCCGCAGTCAGGGGGCGTATCCTTCGTTCAAGGGATATCACGGTTTTCCTGCTAGTATCTGTGCTTCAGTAAATGATGAGTTGGTGCATGGAATTCCCGGGCCCCGAAAGCTGCAGGACGGCGATATTATCAGCATAGATATCGGCGCGCAGTATAAGGGGTATCATGGTGATTCCGCCTGGACTTATCCCGTTGGACGCATTTCGGAACAAAAGCAAAAGCTTCTCAAGATAACGGAAGAAGCACTTTATGCCGGTATCGCGGAGGTCAAGCCGGGCGCCCGATTGTATTCCATCTCACATGCAATTCAGCAAATTGGAGAGCAAAACGGTTATTCCATCGTCCGCGAATACGCAGGGCATGGCATCGGCCAGTCGCTGCACGAAGACCCGGATGTTCCCAACTACGGACCGTACGGACGTGGTCCCAGTTTGAAGCCAGGCATGGTTCTGGCTATTGAACCGATGTTTATCGAAGGACAGCGCTTTGTGCGTACCCTTGAGGACCAGTGGACTGTAGTGACGAAAGACGGGACATGGTGCACACATTTTGAACACACGGTTGCTATTACTGCCGAGGGATATGAAATATTGACCTTGCCGAGAACGCAGGTGACTCATGGTGGTTGAAAGGAGCAGGGAGCCCCAAATCGGACAGTTCGTCAGAACGCTCCGGGGAAGGGATCATGACAAGTACGCCATCATTGTTCAACTTGTAGACCAGCGATATGTGCTCATTGCCGATGGAAGTAAACGCAAGTTCGATAAACCCAAGCGCAAAAATATACTTCATCTAGAGCTTATGGGTGCTGTTAGCAGTGAGGTTCGAACAAGTCTGCAGGAGAGCGGACGGGTAACCAACGCCAAATTGCGATATGCTTTGAATAGCTTTGTGCAAGCACGGCAATCTGAAGCACAAGAGAAAGGAGAATGACTGTGGCTAAAGAGGATGTCATCGAGGTAGAAGGTACGGTTATCGAGCCTTTGCCGAATGCCATGTTTAAAGTTGAACTCGAGAACGGTCATAAAATTCTGGCTCACGTATCCGGTAAAATCAGAATGCACTTCATTCGCATTTTGCCTGGAGACAAAGTAACGGTGGAGCTTTCCCCTTACGATTTGACCAGAGGCCGGATCACGTACCGATATAAATAAGTAGCGCATAAAGCGGACTTTCGATTCTGGAAAGAAAGCATTCCTTACGAAGACAGCTGCTTTGCAGTGCAAAGCCTGGAGGAGGGTAATAATCATGAAGGTAAGACCGTCGGTCAAACCGATTTGCGAAAAATGCAAAGTCATTCGTCGCAAAGGCAACGTCATGGTAATTTGTGAAAATCCGAAGCATAAGCAAAAACAAGGATAAGAAGGAGGTGCCGTTTAAGAATGGCTCGTATAGCTGGTGTTGACCTGCCTCGTGATAAACGGGTAGAAATTGCTCTGACGTACATTTTCGGGATTGGTAAAACAACCTCCCAAAAAATTATCAGCACAACTGGTATTGATGCAAACACTCGCGTTCGCGATTTGACTGAGGACGAAGTAAGCAAACTTCGTGAAGCAATCGACAAAAACCTGAAGGTTGAAGGCGATCTGCGTCGTGAAATTTCGCTGAACATCAAGCGTCTGATCGAAATCGGCTGCTATCGTGGTGTTCGTCACCGCCGTGGTCTTCCTGTTCGCGGACAACGTACTAAAACAAACGCTCGTACACGCAAAGGCCCTCGTCGTACCGTTGCGAATAAGAAGAAATAATAAGGGGGGAATCCACTAATGGCTAAACCGAAAAAAGCAGCAGTCCGTACTAAACGTCGTGACCGTAAAAATATTGAGTCGGGTGTCGCTCACATTCGCTCGACATTTAACAACACGATTGTGACTATCACTGACCCGCATGGCAATGCGATTTCTTGGGCTAGCTCGGGTAACCTTGGTTTCAAAGGCTCCCGTAAAAGCACGCCGTTCGCAGCTCAAATGGCTGCAGAATCCGCTGCCAAAACAGCAATGGAACATGGCATGAAAACTGTTGAAGTTGTTGTTAAAGGTCCTGGTGCAGGCCGTGAAGCAGCAATCCGTTCGCTTCAAGCCGCTGGCCTTGATGTAAGCATGATTAAAGACGTCACTCCGGTTCCACACAACGGTTGCCGTCCGCCTAAACGTCGTCGTGTCTAATTCATGAAGGAAGCTGTAGTATAAATATTCAAAACATGTGAATAATGGTGTGAAGGATAGGCATACTACAACTTTTGTGTTTTGATTGGATTTCCAGAGGGAAGCGACGTTGAAGGAGGGTTACTCTGAATGATCGAAATCGAAAAGCCAAAGATAGAGACCGTGCAGCTGAGCGAGAACGGTAACTACGGCAAATTCGTGGTCGAGCCGTTAGAGCGCGGCTACGGGACCACTTTGGGAAACTCGTTGCGTCGTATTTTACTGTCTTCTCTTCCCGGAGCGGCTGTAAAATCGGTGCAAATTGATGGTGTGCTTCACGAGTTCTCCACAGTTCCCGGTGTGCTGGAAGATGTTACGGAGATTATCCTTAATCTTAAGGGATTATCGTTAAAAATTCATTCTGACGAAGAAAAAGTGCTCGAAATTGATGCTGAGGGTGAAGGAGTCGTAACCGCAGGGGATATCCGTGCGGACAGTGACGTTGAAATTCTGAATCCTGACCTGCATATTGCTACTCTGGCATCGGACGCCCGTTTGCACATGCGCATCCAGGCTAACCGCGGCAGAGGCTATATTTCGCAGGACAAGAATAAGAAGGAAGACCAACTGATCGGTGTTATTCCGGTAGACTCGATTTACACTCCTATCACACGTGTGAATTACACGGTTGAGAACACTCGCGTCGGTCAGGTTACGAATTACGATAAATTAACCCTCGAAGTCTGGACCGATGGAAGCATTCGTCCTGAAGAAGCAGTAAGTCTCGGCGCCAAGATTTTGACAGAGCATCTGATGCTCTTTGTCGGTTTGACCGATGAGGCCAAAG
>NZ_JBBBNV010000026.1:0-12897 GCF_037137075.1 Paenibacillus sp. y28 | reverse complement strand
TTTGGGCTTGCGCGTAGAAGAATAAACGCCCAAGGGAGGGAAACAACATGGCATACCAAAAACTCGGTCGTGACTCCAGCGCGCGTAAAGCGTTGTTCCGCGATTTGGTGACCGATCTTTTTTTGAATGAACGTATCCAAACGACAGAAGCGAAAGCAAAAGAACTTCGCTCCATTGCCGAAAAGTTGATTACTCTTGCAAAACGTGGTGACTTGCACGCACGTCGTCAAGTAGCTGCATTTGTTCGTAGAGAAACAACAGTAAACGGTGAGCAAGATGCAATCCAGAAGCTCTTCTCGGAAATCGCTCCTCGCTATTCTGAGCGTGCTGGCGGCTATACTCGTATTCTGAAGCTGGGACCTCGTCGTGGGGACGCAGCGCCTATGGTATACTTGGAATTGGTCGATCGGGCGTAAGCTGGCTGGTTGCAAAAGGGTGATCAGAATCGCTTGATTCTGCTGAAGCCCTTTTTTTGCCATTCGGGGGAAAGTCATGAGAAATATTCGTATGGTCATAAGCTACGATGGAACAGCTTATTATGGCTTTCAGAGCCAGCCATCCGGGAATACGATTCAGGACAAACTGGAAGAAGCCATTAAAGCGTTGACTGGAGAACAAGTTAAAATCATTTCATCAGGTAGAACGGATGCCGGAGTACATGCCAGAGCGCAGGTAGTTAATTTCTTCACGGCATCTCCCATTCCTGTAAAACGATGGTGTGTAGCATTAAATAGCAGGTTGCCGCGTGACATTGTCATCTTAGACGCCATCGAGATTTCTGATGATTTTCATGCCCGAAAATCAGCGAAGCGGAAAACGTATCGGTATACGATTAACTGCAGTCAGGTTCCTGATGTGTTTCTGGGGCATATGCATTGCTATCACCCCCGGCGGCTGGATTGGGAACAAATGAGATCGGCGCTTACTTATTTGATCGGTGAGCATGATTTTACTTCGTTCTGCACGGTTTCATCCTTGAAAGAAAACAATGTACGGACTGTATATAGTGCAACCCTGACGTTTGAGCCGTCGAATCTGGGAGAGTATGAGAAGCTGAGCGGGCTGATTCATATTGATATTACTGGAAGCGGCTTCCTGCACAATATGGTCCGGATCATTGTGGGGACATTAATTCAAATTGGGGAAGGCAGACGAAATGCGAGCGATATGCAACAAATTTTGCATGCACGAAGCCGTGCAGCCGCAGGACCGACAGCCATCGCTCAAGGATTAATACTGTGGGATGTTCGCTATTAATATAGACTTGATTCCTACTGGAATTTAAGGTATGATATTAGATGGCTTTCACAAATGGCTTCCCACGGCCCCGATTTGTGAATAGGCCACTGTAACACCTTACTTGATGATGATAACGAACTAAAAATCATGCTTTTTGAACAATAGAATTTGCTTTGTATTTTAAGGAGGATTAATGCGATGCGTACCACATATATGGCGAAGCCAAATGAAGTAGAGCGCAAATGGTACATCATTGATGCAGCAGGCCAAACGCTTGGCCGTATGGCAAGCGAAGCAGCTAGCATTTTGCGCGGCAAACATAAGCCTGAATTTACACCGCATGTTGACACTGGAGATTTCGTAATTGTTATCAATGCTGACAAAATCGTTCTTTCCGGTAAAAAACTTCAACAAAAGAACTACTATCGTCACTCCCAATACATGGGCGGATTGAAAGTAACTTCTGCACAAGAATTGCTGAACACCAAGCCTGAGCGTATGGTTGAATTCGCAATTTACGGCATGCTTCCAAAGAACAAGCTCGGCGACAAGCTGAAAACGAAGCTGAATGTTTATGCAGGCAGTGAGCATCCACATATCGCACAAAAACCGGAAGTTTGGGAACTTCGCGGATAATAAAAGGAGGACAGTTTCATGGCACAAGTGCAATACTATGGAACGGGCCGTCGGAAGCATTCGGTTGCAAGAGTGCGCCTTGTCCCGGGTGAAGGAAATATCTTAATCAACAAACGTGACATCAACGAATATTTCGGACATGAAACGTTGAAGCTGATTGTAAAACAACCACTGGCTTTGACAGAAACACTCGGCAAATACGATGTTTTGGTTAATGCAAGTGGCGGTGGCACTACTGGTCAAGCAGGCGCGATTCGTCACGGTATTTCCCGTGCATTGCTTAAAGCTGACCCTGAGCTTCGCGGTTCCCTGAAACGCGCTGGTTTCTTGACTCGTGACTCCAGAATGAAAGAGCGTAAGAAGTACGGCCTCAAAGCTGCTCGTCGTGCGCCTCAATTCTCGAAACGTTAATTTCCTTGCTACACAAGGGATTTCAGCCTCTGGCCCTCCACGGCCGGGGGCTTTCCTTTTGCCCAAATAACGTCCGTGACCATATTTTGACCATATTCATTTTATTTGACCGTACGCTGACCATATCTTTAAGGTCACAGCTCCATAAATTTTTCAAAGCGTTCGGCGGTCTTTTCTTTAACTGCCTTTGTGACGTGCGTGTAAATGTTCATGGTCATCTTAATGTCGGAATGGCCCAATCGCTCCTGAACTTCCTTGATGCTGGCGCCGGCCTCGAACAAAAGGGAAGCATGCGTATGGCGCAGGCCATGGATGTTGATCGGGTGGAAGGCATGCTGTTTGATGATGGCATCCAGTCTGTCATTAGGATAAGCAAGTCTTAACGGGGTACCATCTTGCCGGCTGAATACTAAATGATTCCCGGGAAGCTCAAAGCTTACCAGCGGCTCGCTAGCTGCCTCTCTGCGGAGTTTTTTAAGCACATCGACAGTAGATGCGTCCAAGCTGATTGAGCGCCTAGAAGCGGCTGTTTTGGAGGTCAGGGCGATGAATTCCCCATTCTCTTGAAACAAAGTTTTGCTGAAGTTGATCGTTTTGTTTTTCATATCAATATCACTCCAACGCAAGGCCAGGATCTCGCCTTTTCGACCGCCAGTGTAAATCATGAGATGGAACATCGTATAGTCCCGCAGCGAGCATTCTTGTTTCACAAGGGCTAGGAATTTTTTAATCTCGTTTTTCTCCCAGTAGTTTCGCTCCTCATCCTTCTTGTCCGCCAGAAAATCTTCTTCCAGCTTCGGTATGATGGTTCCCTTCAATGGGTTCTTGGAGATAATCTCCATTCGCACTCCATACTCAAATACCTGATTGGCGTACATCCTCATGTTATCTACGGATTTAATTTCTTTCGCCAGCTTGTTCAGCACGTCCTGGCAGTAGGCCTTGCTGATATCCTTCACCTTCAGATTGCCGAAATGCGGCAGAATTCGTTTATTAAATTTGTGCTGTACTGCTTTCTTGGTGCTGGGCTTATAGGTGCTGCTGACTGTACTGTACCATTGCTCATAGAGCTGCTGAAAGGTCAGTGTCTTGTCCTCGCTGATGAAAGTTCCGTTGGCGAGCTCCTGCTCGGTCTTGGCCGCATCGAGCTGCGCCTCCTTCTTCGTTTTGAAACCTCGTTTTGTAGATTGCTTCTTCTTGCCGTTCCTCGGATCGATCTCGCCGTAATACTTGTACATCCAGCGGATGCCGTCCTTGGTTTCATACTTTTGAAAGCTGGCCATAGGGCTCCCCTCCTTGAGTGATACTATCCGTTTGCCGGATAGTATTGTTTCTGCTTACATTGTGGTGGCCTCACCTCCTTCAAGGGAATGTATGTTCTGTTGAGTGGGCATGACAAAGCAGCCGGTTCGCCGCGCAGCTGTAAGATGCTGCGGCAGACCGGGTCCAGCGTGTAGATGAGAGGGATTTACTTGATCCGTCTCATCTCGGCAATATCAGCTTCGTTTTCAATCGACTGGACCAAAAGCCGATCGAGAATTTTCTGTTGCTCCTGTTGGATTTTTAGGATGACTAGCCGGTCCTCTCCTTGAGCACCATCATGTCTTTCTGGACTTTTCCAGCTTGGCGTTCGTCGCGCCTACGATATTGGATTATTTGTTGTAGGTGCGAACTTTAGTTATGGCCAGTTTCAATCCATCGCTCTGATTTGTTGAACGAACATTTTACACAACTTCTGAACTCAATTTTCTGGAAATGGAAGATGGTCTTTTAACAATTCGTCAGAGGGAGAATAATCCGTCAACATTAATCTTAACATTGCCAAGATCCGTTGTCTTTCGCTCTCCGAAATTAACTGCCCTTCATATTCTAAATTTGGATTCATCATTATTTTTTTTAAATCGTTTTCAATCCTAGAATTGGACCATTCGATTGCTGTTTTATTTGTGTTTGCAATAGCCGACTCGACAATCCTAATAAAGTTTCTTGTGAAAGAAATGTCGGATTTCTCACTTAATAGCTGAGCGATACCATCATTCGTATATTCAAAATCAAGAGCATTTAGCTCAGGATGTTTTTTTATTTCGCGTTGAAGTTCCAGTTTCATCTCTGGAATGATGTTTTGATTTCCGTAAAGCGGGCCCTTCATGTAAGGCTTCAAGAGAGCAAATAGGTCCCCTTGCAGGTATTCGTGCTCAAGATCACTATTTGGGAACGCCAGTCTATTCAGTTCATCGGTAGTGATTCCCAGCACCTTACAAACTTTGAGTACATTGTCCACAGAAGCTCCCCCAACGCCCCTAGTTAGCATCGATCGCAAAGTTGTATAAGGTATTCCTGCTTTTTCTGAAAAGGCCTTTGTACTTAACCCAGTTTTTTTGATCAGTTCTTGAATTACTTTTGCTCTTTCCACTTGCGTCCTCCTCAGTCATGAGTACGGAATTTCGTATTTTAAGTGCAGTATATCGTACATATTTAAAGAAGTAAAGTATATAAATTATGCAATTAAGTATTTTTTATTGACAAAAAACGAAATTGCGTATATTCTCAATTTGAAATATACGATATTGAGCACTTAAGTGAGGTGGTTCTATGTTTCCAAACTTAGAAGCAGAAATGGCACGAAGCAGATTGAAGAAATGCGAACTTTCTAAGTTTTTGGGAGTAAGGTATGCAACTGTCCACGATAAGATGAATGGAAGGTCAAAATTTACACTTGATGAGGCAGTAAAAATTCAAAAGAAATTTTTCCCTGCACTTTCACTTGAGTATCTGTTTTGGCAGCAAGCTCAGGTTACTGCCTAAGCACATAGCTGTGTTACATGTGCACCACTTTATGGAAAAAATAAGTGATTTAGGAGGCAAAGAATTGCAAACATCACCTATCGTAAAACTTGTTGTTGATGAATCATTGATTCGGGAACTTGCCAAACAGGAGATCCAGCGCATTCTCGCAGGTACCGGAGAAGGCTCTTGGTGGGACTTGAAGCGCTTAGAGTTTGAGACATGTCGGAAGCGCGACTGGCTACTGGAGAACATCCTGCTGAACCCGGATTACAAACAAGAAATGGCCTACATAACGAACGGGTGCGAAGGCGGTCGCTGGATGTTCCGGGCCGCTGCGATGCGTAAGTTTCTTGATGAGAATTTTGCTGCTTTGAACCGACGGGCGCGCAGCTTGAAGCAGGCAGTATCGAACTGATGGAAAGAGTGAACCGCCCCGCATTACTCGCTGTACCTATTCCCCGCAAGACGCGCAATACATAAGCCTCAGGCCGCCTTGGCTGCCAATAGTGATGAGAAGGGAGCAAGAACATGAAAGGTGATAGCTTAGTTGAAAGCAAGGCGCTGCGCGAGGCGCACATGAGCCGTATCGAGGTTCTGGATAAGGTTAAGAAGCTCATGCTTCTGCCGGATGACCTGCACGCGAATATTGAAATGACGGCAACCTTTTACGAGGTCGGTAAAGAAGCGATTAATTCGCTGATCAAGGATAATCGTGAGGAGTTAGAATCGGACGGCTTGAAGGTGTTGACGGGCACAGAACTGATGTCCTTCAAGGACATGGGACTAATCAGTAAAAACACAGCGGCCTTCACCATCATTCCGCGCCGTGCCATCTTGAGAATTGGAATGCTGCTGCGTGATAGCCAAGTCGCTCGAGCGGTTAGAGATCGCCTGCTCGATGTGGAAGCGGAGCGCCCGAAATCAGAACAGACGCAGGTAAATAACAACTCCGACTTGCTCCGCTTCCGGAAGGAAATGCTCATGCTTGCCGTGGTGGCGGACGTGCTCCGGCTTCCGGACAGCGGCCGGCTGAAGCTGCTCAGCGACTTTAACAAACAACATGGATTGTCCATTCCATTGCCGGCATACGTGGAAGAAGAAGTGACGGAATCGGCGAGCGTATTGCTGGAGAAGCATGACGTGGGCATTCGCGCTAGGGAATTTAATCTGCTGCTCATTCGGCATGGCATTCTGGAGGAGAAGGAACGGCCATCCAGCAGCGGCGGCACCAAACAATTCAAGTCACTGACCGAGCCGGGGCTGCGCTACGGAAAGAACATCGTTAGCCCGAATAATCCACGGGAAACGCAGCCGCATTACTATACCCGGACGTTTCACGAACTGCTTGTGACGGTGGGGTTGGCAATTGTGTGAATTGGGATTGTACCAAAACAAGGAGGCGGTTTGATTGAAAAATAACGTAGTCAGCACAGCTCTGGCGATGACGGAATCGATCGCTCAGCTCAAAGGCTTGGAACGGTTGTTCGAAGATGTTCAGGTGAAGCTGGGGCTTTTGTGCGAAGATATGGCTCGCGCTGAATTGCCATCGATGGGGAGTGAGTCGCTGTTGCGCTTGCGCGAGAATCATCGGGAAGTCCGCATGCTGGCGGAGCTGGTGATTCATCTGGTAAGGCAGCTTAATGAGACCCAGGAAGAAGCATCGGCTGCCGGCGAAGATTTGCTTAAACAGTTGGGATACAACCGTTCCGGCTTCAGAACGAACGGGAAAGAACTCATTCATCAATTTGCCTGAGTAGGGCACAAGGAGGCGTATCGTTTGAGAACATATAAAATCACTATCCGCGCAGCGCGGATTAATGCGGGACTGACAGGAACACAGGCTGCCGACCTGCTGGGAATCTCGGCAAGGACCCTGAGCAAGTACGAGCGTAATTCGGGAAAAATGACGCTTGGCGTCATAGTAAAAATGCTCGCGGTGTACGCTGTCCCATATGATTTGCTGTACTTCGGGCCAGAATCGGAATGCGTTAAACGTAACAACGAGCTGTCCCCCCTAGAACACAACCGCGACAGGATGCCGGGAAGCCGATTGAAACCGGCGGGGCCTGCTTGCGTGAAAAGCGCACGTGTGGCTCCAGTATGAAATGCCGGGAACTCCTTGGAACGATAGTCTTTCTGTATGCGTTTTGCCCGCTGGGTATGTTGTGGTTCGTTTGTCTGGTCGCTGTATTTCGATGAGGGGAGGTGTAGGAGTGGATATGACGCAGCTTTTGGATTACACAGACCTGGCTGCCATCAAAGTCGAGGTGAACGAGGCCATCCTTAATCTAGTAGACGAGCCTGGGATTTCGCGCGAGAGGGTAGCAAAAAACCTCTTATCTGTCGTAGCGAAGATCACCGAGATGGAGAAGGTCATGATCGACAGAATGGAAAAAGCCTCCCAATCCGAAGATTGAGAAGCCACTGTTTCCGAAGTTTCCCTCTCGTTATCTTGGCGGATCGCCGAGGGAACTTCAACCACAATAAGAGCCAATTCACTCTTGCCGTCAGTATAGCGCATTGGCTGCAGGGACGCAAGAGCGATCGGCCGACTGGAGGAATTTGCCCATGTTAAATTCTATGTCCCGCCCAGCGGTATATGCTTCGATGATTCGCCGATACGGCCTGCGCACGGTTGTAGCTGTTGCCATTGAGGAAATCGACAATCTTTGCCGGGAGGAAAATCTTTCGGAATACATCCGTGAGCAAGCGCTGAAGCAATGCAAAAAAGATATGCGTCTGGCGTTGGAGGAGCTGCGAGTCCATTGAAAACACCTGAAGAACAATCAAGTCACCAGAATCGCCACTGCAGCGTATGCGGAAACCTCAATTTTCTGCCTATGTTCCACTAGCAGGAGAAAGACTTCAGTTTGTGTTACCGGTGCGTGTTTATGCTGTACGAGCAAGCCTTCGGCAGGCCGTATGCCGCCCCCAGGGGGTCCAGCGGCACCCGAACCGGAAAGCCATCGACGCGGATACCGGATGAACTGAAATGGTCAGTTTGGGAGCGTGACAACTTTACTTGCCGGCGCTGCGGCCGAAGAAGCCAGCTAGCTATAGAGTTGTTTGTTCCCCTGGATAGAGGCGGCACGCTCGACAAGACGAACCTGGCGACCTGGTGCCGGAGTTGTAAGGCGAAGAAGAAGGGGCGCACGTAAGCAAAAGCAGAAATGTCGTTAAATCAGAACAATTGATCGTTACATAGAGAGGTGGGGAGTCGGTGGTTTCCAGCGTTAATCCTCAACCTACTGATGGCCACATTCGAATATCACATGAAATCCATCGAGAGCTGATCAGGCGGAAATTCACTCAACGGCAGCGGAATATTATTGATTTTGTGCTGACGCTGAGCTGGGGATGCAAGAAGCCATCGGCAATCATCCCCCAGTTGAAGCAATTTGAACAGTGTGGGGTTCGTAAAAATCACATTCGACAGGAATTAGAAACCCTTGTCGAAAGACAAGTATTGATTTGGGAAAAAACACTGAGCGTTTTTCAAATAAACAAGCATTACGATCAGTGGACCGTTGATGTAATTGATTCATTCGATGCCAAAACAATGAGCGAATTAATTCAAATTAACCTAAAAAACGACTCCCCAAATCTATCAAAATCGGTTCCCAAAAAGGGAACTGAGTTCCCGAATCAGGAACCGGAATACGGTTCCCGAAATGGTGACAAAGTTCCTAAAAAGGGAACTAGGTCACAAAAAAAGGAACCGTATGGTTCCCAAAAAGGGAACTTTCCAGTTCCCAAAAAGGGAACCGTGATAAGCGATTATCCCAGTCGTATCAAGGGATTTCAGCTCTCTAAAACAATTATTAAAACAATTATTAAAAAAAGATCTACTACAACTACTACAACGGCGGCAGAAGAATCCGCTCCGGAAGAATCTGCTCAAATTGAATTCTCCTTCGGGAACGTGTTTAAAGCTTATGAGAAAAATTTCATAGCAGGGGGCAAGGTTACTGCTTTCGATGCTGATGAATTTTCAATCTTGTTTGATGACTTTGGTGGTGAATGGCTGCTGCTGGCGATGCGGGAGGCATACCGTCAGGGGCCAGACAAGCGGAATCTTGCCTATGTGCATGGTGTGCTGAAAGGCTACAAGCAACGAGGCGGTCCAGAGCCGCAAGGGAATCGAACACAGCCTGAGGACAGAAGTAACCCTCAGACCAGAAAAACCAAACAGCGAGCCCTTGATGCGCTTCGCAAAAAGGCAAAGGAGGAGCGCGAGCGTGAACAGAGCTGAAGTCATTGAGCTGTTTATCGAAATCAAACAAGAATACCCCAACTTTGACGACAGCGACGAGGAAATCAACCGTCATCTGAAGTACCTTCAGGATTTCCCTTTTGAAACTGCGATGGAAAACGTCGTGCGGCATATCAAAACTAACAAATGGCCGCCCGGCATCGCAGATATCCGCGGACGGCTGGGGGACCAGTTGGAGAGCCAACGAAGCAAGGAGCAGGCACAAGCCTATTTTGCAAAATTGGATGCTTTTGAAGCTAATCATGCTCCACCACCCGAAGGGTATTGGGAAGCCTTGAGACGGCGCCTGCAAGGAGGTGGGCATGAATAGAGCTGAGAAGCATGGAGGGCAGCCGCATTTATGAGATGGCAGAAGGTGCATGGTATCGCTGTAGGGAGGGCTGGAGATGAATTATCGAATTTCCGGGCCGGGCCTTAAAACGTTTCGACGGCTTGCATGACAGGAGGCATCATTCGTTCATCGTCGATTCTGGGCAAATCATTTGGGGTAATCAGTGCTTTTTGTCCATCGGCATTGGCATTTATTGTCGAATGTCAAAAAGCCTTAAAAGGGCGTTTATGCTCGTCTGATGCGGGATGAAAAAACCGACATAACATTATCCATAATTTAGGGTCTTTATTATAGGCAGTAGAAAGAGCGCGAGGGAGGAGGCGCCCGGCTTGTCCTTATGCGTGGTCGAACGGCAAGAGGGGGAGGACGGCTGACGATGGTACAAACCAAAGTTAACAAAAGTGCAACGCTCAAAAGAGTGCGAGGGGCGCTACTCAAGGCGAGAGAGTACAAGCTGTTCGGGAGTGTCCGCCGGGAAATTCGACTGACAACGAGCTATGAGCCCCGGTATCACGGAGAGACGAACAACATTCGGCGGCCTGTGGAAGATTTGGCCACGGACAACCTAGAGGATGAACTGACCAAGGGACTCTATGATAGCGCAATGATTGCTCTTGCTCATCTTCCGGAAAGGGAGCGCAAATTGCTTGAGGTTATGTATTTTGAGCACGATCGCCCACCTTACTGGAAAATGGCCGAAAGCTTGCATATAGGCGAAAGCACCCTGCGCCGGCTACAGACCGCAGCTGAACTGAAGGTGGCTAAAATGCTGGGGTTGGAGGTTTCGGAACTGCAAGAGGGGGAGCGGTCGGAACCTTGCAATGGAGGGAGGTGAACCACAATGTCCAAGAGTGCGGAAGAAATGATGCTTGAAGAATATAAGGCAAAAAAAGCGAAGGAGGCTGCCGAAGCGCAGCGCCGTCAGCAGGTGTTGCAGGGTGTGATTGACTTTGCAAAGAAGGATCGGGAAGAAGCAACAAAATCGGCGGCGGAGCAACGTCGCTACTTTTCGGAAAATTAGAAGGGGGTATCACAATGTTCAAAGAACTGGAAGATTTTAAAAAAGCGGCGGCGCAGCACCAGGAGCGCCTGCAGAGGTTCAGCAAAGAACTGAAGGAGCTGCGTGAGGAAAGGGCGCGGGCTACGGAGCTTTACAGTATCATGACGGCCGATGACAGCGCCGGCCTGCAGGAATACAGTGTGTCGGAACTGAGCCGGGCCAAACGTCGAGTGGATGAGCTGGACGAAGAAATTACGGTCGCTCAGGAGCGATTGGAGCGGCTGCAGAGCAGCAAGCTTGAGCAGCTTGAAAAAAGCATCCAGGCCGCAACGCAAGCGTGGGAGCGTGAGGCGGCTCTGTATAATGCAGCACTGGAGCCGGTTTTCGATGAGGTTAGGGCGCATCGGGCGCGAATGCTCCTTGCCATTCAAAAAGCCGGCGGCATCTATGCTCAGGCTCGGGAGGTGTTCGAGCAATTAGAGATTGAACGAAGTAAGGCTGGTTTGCTAGCGATACACAATGTTGGAACGACGGATATCCGGACGTTAACGATGGATACTTACGAAGGTGGGAAGCTGACAAAGATCGGTTTCTTCGGGGGATTCGATCAGCTTTTATTGGCATATTATCAAGGCGAAGTGCCGGAGTGGGTGGAGGCATACAGGGAATAATCTTTGGTTACAGTGCAGGCCGGCGGATATCGTTGGCCTGCCTGCTGCGTCAGAGGGAAGGCCGGCTTCATGGGGCATGAATATGGTGCGAAAGGCAACGTTACCTTTGACCATAAAAGTAACGTTGCCTTTGCTCGGTGACCGTAAGAACGAGATTTGAGAGGAGAAGAGCGGACGGCTTGCTGCCGCCAAGCTGCATGCAGCCCGCAGCAGAGTGTTTTGCAGTGGGCGGCTTCGCGGTTCTGGGTTGAGCGATTCTTCTTGTGTCTTTCAAGGACTCATATCAGCGCAATAACACGGAGGAGGTACGGCACATTGGCGCGTGTGAAAATTCCTTCAGCAATAGACAAAAAGGCGACAAGGGCAGCCATAGAGCAGCGCCTGGAGTCGGCCCGTATATATAGGCAAGTGGGATTCCTGCGGCGCGAAATGAAGACGACAGCGTCAGCGGAGCCACGCTATCACGGTGCTACAAATGCTGTCGGCAAGCCCGCAGAGGACGTGGCCGTCTATAATGTCGATGCCGAGGCCCGCATGCAGGAGCAGTACGAGCAGGTCGAACGGGCCGTGAGCCGTTTGGGCCGTATGGAGCGCCGGATTATTGAGCTGCGCTACCTGGACGATGAGGATGTGTTCGATTATCAGGTCTGTGCCGAGCTGCACCTGAGCGAAAGCAAATTCTACCGGCTCAAGGTCGCTGCTATGTACAAGCTGGCGTTGGCGCTGCGATTAGAGGTGTATTTGGAGGATTGAAGGCGTCCGGGAGCCGCACCCGGTCAACGTCGAGACGATCGTGTCTGAGATCGTGCTACCTCAAGGGACACCGTATTCATCGTTAAGGTGGCATAGCGGCTTCAGGTCGAACGCACGCAATATTTTTCCGGTTCTGCTCTCTTCGGGGAGGATATTCGACAATTTCTCTTATAGACAGTTATGGTTAGACATGAGAAAATAGTATTGTGTCGAAAGTAATAGAGGAAAGGGGGATAAAGTTGCCTAAAGTTAAGAATGTTGAAAAAAGAATTTGGGAAGTTGAAGACTTTGCTGTTAATTTCTTATATCCCGGCGGAAGTAATGTCAAAGGCAGTAAAGAAGGGATACCACAGTACCCACATGAACGAAGATCCCGAAATGACTGGACAGTAAGTGAGTGGAAAAAGAAGAAGTTTTCCCAAGCTTACCCTGGGTATGATGTTGAAGTCTTAAACGGAGATGGAGAACCCGTCTCTGGGCAAACTAAATTAATTACAGTCCGTGATTCATACATAGAATACGATGAGACAATGTAAAGCACCTTAACCGGTGCTTTTTTATGTTCTCTTGATAAGAACCCATGTTTGTATTAAATCGCTGTTGGGGGGATAGCTCCAGAAAGAACTACTCCCGTTTGCTTTAGCTGAATAAGGGTAAGCGTCAAACCAATCCCACCTGTTCGTAGGCAAAGCAATCCCTCATAATGAATCCATCATGCCAACGAGAGGATGGATTCTAAATTGGAAATGAATCTGCAAGCCATATGGAGCGAGCGGATCGCGGCCTACCAGGCCAG
>NZ_JBBBNV010000025.1:0-72199 GCF_037137075.1 Paenibacillus sp. y28 | reverse complement strand
TTTTGTCTGCTCGTACTTATGAAACTGGACACCGCTACACATCACAGTATTCTTCAGCTTTATCGTTGGCTTAAAATTCTATTATGGGAACCGATGCATCAATGGATGGAACGAATTCACCGTAAACCTAGTCGAAAATCAGCGGGTAGGCGCAAGAAACAGTGAGCTAGTATTTCCGTCACTCAGGGGAAACTACATAAATTTACCAAATGGACAGAGAGCTACCTTCTGGTGGGCAATCGACTTTTTGGTAATGAAAACTAAAACCTTGTTCAGAATTATTCGAAAACTATGCCACCGACTTTTTATGCAACGCTAGTGCCGTTAAATATAGCATTAACGAGAAAGAAAAATCGCTTGAAGAAGAATACGTGACATTAAATTATAATGGCCACGTCTATGTTCCAATCCGTTTTATTGCTCAATCGCTAGGATATTTTGTTCATTATGATGAGGAGGAAAGTACCATAGAATTATCAAAAGAAGCTCTGCCTAGCCATTATGTAGAACGGGTTTCGAACAATATAGACATAGGGGCCTCAGCAGATTTTATTATGGATTTATTGGGTGAACCTCAACTTACCGGGCCGTACGATTCACATCTGGCTTGGCGATATGATTTTCTTACTCAAGAAAATTACATGTTTCACGATCTTGTTCCAGATAAGGCTGGTTTATCTAACGGCTCTGTCGGGGCACAATTGTTTCTATATTGGAATACGGATAAGACATTAAGTAAGTATGAGGTCTGGTATACTAAAGGCTACGACCAGAAGAAAAAAATTGCTCATATTATTGTGGAATGATGTATCATCTGAATCATTATTTAGTTCAAACAGCTACTAAAGAAGTGTAACATAAAAACAACGCCCTTCAAGCGGCCATAAGGCTGGATGAGGGGTGTTGTTTTGCTAATCAGGTCTCTGAAAAAAAACGCGCACATCCTATGCAGATTTAGAGGAATGTAGAACTCATTTTCGACGTTTTTTGTTCGAAAACCGCCTGAATTCTTTCACTTTCGTCAGAGGAATAAGAAATAGGACTTCGATTTTGTTGAAAAAGGGCAATCAGCTATGGTAAAGTAGAAGCGTTGGTGTCCAAATAGGGTTTGTAAATTTTTCATATGCTTCGTATACAAAATAGGAGCAAGAGGAGAGAACTATGAAGTCATTCAAGGTTAAAGACCGTCTGAATGAAGTCGTTTCTTCGCTAAAGAAGAAGCTTCGTTCCATTCGGGCAAGTAACTTGATTGAATCCGTCAAAACCGCTCAGCCTCTTCAACATACATACGCATCCCTGGTAAAGCATAAGATGATTGTGCTCAAGACGGTTGGTTCGTTATGTGTGTTCGCGGCGGTGTCCGTCGGCGGCAATCAGTTTGTCAATGCCAATATGAAGGAAGTTTTCCACGTTTATGTAGATGGTCAAGAGGCAGGCGTAGTTAGTGATCCGCAGGTAGTGGAGCAGTACGTCATCAATAAATATAAAGAAGTGCAAGAAAGCAACCCTGATAAGCAAATGGTCCTGAATACGGATGCGATCAGTTATAAAAGTGAAAGGGCTTTCATGGCTGAAGATACCGACCAAACCGTACTTGATCAGCTGGGGCAGATGCTGACAGCCAAAGCGATTGGAGCGGAAATCAAGGTTGACGGCAAAGTAGTCGGGGTCGTAAAGGATAAAGAAACGGCATCACAGGTGCTGGAAGAGCTGAAGGCGAAATTTGTTCCGAAGCCCAAGGAAAATAAAAAGGTTATGACGCTGTCGGCATCACAGTCTGAACAGCCTAGCGGCACCACGGAGCTGGTGTCTGACGGATTCATGCAGCAGGTCGAGGTAAGCTACACGGATCTCGGCGATTCGGAGCCGATGAATCCGGAGGATTTGCTGCAGAAGCTGCAAACGGGTGATGTGCAGCCTACAAAATATACCGTGCAAAAGGGAGACTGTGTTTCTTGTATCGCCAAGAAATTGGAAATCTCCCGCCAAGTGATATACCAGAACAATCCATGGATCGTCGATGATAAGATTAAAGAAGGACAAGTGCTTGATTTAACAGTGCTTCAGCCGACCTTGACGGTGAAGACTGTTGAGCGCGTAGTCGAGAATCAGGAAATGCAGCATGATGTTGTTTACCAGAAGGATGCTACGCTTCGTCAAGGTATTACGAAGACGATTAAACCCGGCAAAAACGGGATGAAGCAGGTCACCTATTTAATTACCAAGGCGAATGGCTTGATGATGGATGAAGAGGTGCTTGAGGAAACCGTCATTGAAGAGCCTGTTTCCGAGGTAGCAGTGAAGGGCTCAAAGGTTGTACTCGGGGAAGGCACAGGGAGGTTCTCCTGGCCGGTTCTTGGCGCTTCCATTACAAGTACCTTCGGAACACGCTGGGGCAAAATGCACAAGGGCGTGGACTTGTCCGGCAACCGCAATATTATGGCTTCGGATAACGGCGTTGTGGTTTTCACAGGGAACCGGAATGATGGCTACGGCAATCAGATCGTCATTGACCATCAGAACGGCTACCGCACCTTGTACGGGCATCTAAGCAGCATCACTACAACGACCGGCAAAGTGGTGGAAAAAGGCGAGAAAATCGGAATTATGGGCAGTACAGGAGATTCCACGGGCGTGCATTTGCATTTTGAAGTGCAAAAAGGCGGCGTGGCCGAAAATCCGCTGAAGTATTTGTCCCGTTAATTGGCCGCAGGCTCAAGAACCTGCGGAGGGGACTTCCGTGCAAGCAGATGTCTTGCTTGTGGAAGTATCCCTTCTATAAATAAAACGAGTAGACAGCTCAAACCGGGTCATTCCGGTGTGGCGCTGTCTTTTTTTTCATGGGCCGCAGGGGCCGAATGCAATGTGAAGCGGGCAGCGATATGGTAGAATAGAGGGACAAAGCGCTATAAAGGAGGGACCTCGCGTGTACGGCAAAATACTGGTGGTCGACGACGAGCAACCAATTGCGGATATACTGAAATTTAATTTGGAAAAAGAGGGCTATCAGGTCATTTGCGCCTTCGATGGCGGGCAAGCTGTGGAGCTGGCTTTCTCCGAGGACCCGGACCTGATTCTGCTGGACATTATGCTTCCGGTGAAGGACGGCATGGATGTATGCCGGGAGGTGCGGACCCGTTCGCATACCCCGATTATTATGCTGACGGCCAAGGATACGGAGCTGGATAAGGTGCTGGGCCTGGAGCTGGGCGCCGATGATTATGTAACGAAGCCGTTCAGCACCCGAGAGCTGCTGGCCCGGGTGAAGGCCCATTTGCGGCGTCAAAATAATCAAGGCGGGGCGGCACAAGCGGCAGCGAGCAGTCCGCAGGGGCTGCGGGTAGACCGGCTGCTCATCGACAGCGATATGTATGTGGTGTATAAGGATGGAGCGGCGCTGGATTTGACGCACCGCGAGTTTGAGCTGATTCATTACATGGCACGGCACAGCGGGAAGGTGATGACCCGCGAGCATCTGCTGCAGGCGGTATGGGGCTATGAATATTTCGGGGATGTGCGGACGGTAGACGTAACCATTCGCCGCCTGCGTGAAAAAATCGAGGACGATCCAAGCAAACCGGAATATATTATGACCCGGCGCGGGCTGGGCTACATGCTTAAAAATCCGAGGGTCGGAGGCGCCTGAATGAAGGGCATCCGTTTTTTTCAATCGATACAAATCCGGATTATTATTATATACGTCCTTCTGATTTTGCTGGCGATGCAGGTTATTGGGGTGTACTTCGTGCGGACGATGGAGCACTCCTTCAAGGACAATTTTACAAACTCGCTTAATGATCAGGCGTACTTGCTGGCGGAGATAACGGAGAAGTATTTGAAGGCTAACCAGGAGGTCAAAGCGGAAGGGGACAAGTCATATGACGAGCTGAGCCAGGCCGTCAACAATTTGTTCGCGATGAGCCGGACCGAAATCCAGATTATCGACGCCAACGGGATCGTACGCGTGCTGAGTACATCGCAGGAAAATCGCAAAGCGCTGCTCAATCAGAAAAACACACAGAAGGAAGTCAGCCAGGCGCTCCAGGGCATCCGGGATATTGAGCAGGAAATTGAATTGGACGGCGATCCGAAGAAGGTGATTGCCCAGCCGGTCGGCTCGGGCGGCAAGGTACTGGGAGCGGTCTATATTGTGGCGTCTATGGATGAGCTGTACAACACGATGAACCGGATTAACAAAATTTTTATTTCCGGGACCTTGATTGCGCTCGGATTGACGGCGTTGCTCGGTATCATACTGTCCCACACGATTACGAATCCGATTAAGGAAGCAACCAAGCAGGCTACCGCGGTTGCGGAGGGAAATTTCAACCAGCTGCTGCAGGTGAAGGGCGAAGATGAAATCAGCCAATTGGGGAAAGCGTTCAATTATATGACCCACCGGCTGAAGGATGCGCTGGCGGCCGGGGAAGAGGAGAAAGAGAAGCTTGCCTCCATCCTGTCTAACATGAGTGACGGTGTGATTGCGACTGACGACCAAGGGACCGTTATCGTGATGAATCGCCGGGCCAAGCAGATGCTTGAAATTCAGGATGGGAGCCCGGCCCAGAGCGACATTTCGGCGCTGCTGGGAATTAGCCATGAGGACATTGGCCGTATGGTCCGCTCTGAAAATAACACCGTCATGATTTCCATCCCTGTTGTGGATGAAGAGGAGGAGCTTACGGTGCGGGTGGTCTTTACGCCGATTTACCGGCGGGACCGCGGATTCACAGGAACTATTGCCGTACTGCAGGATGTGACGGAGCAGGAGAAGCTGGAGCTGTCACGCCGGGAATTCGTGGCGAACGTATCCCATGAGCTGCGGACGCCGCTTACGACGATTAAGAGCTATCTGGAAGCGCTGGACGACGGGGCGCTGGAGGATGAGCAGCTGGCGAAGCGGTTCGTCGGGGTTACACGCAATGAAACGGAGCGGATGATCCGGCTCGTGCATGACTTGCTCCAGCTGTCGCGCCTGGATTCGAGGCAGGCTTTGATCAGCAAGGAGCCGACGGATGTAAGCGTCATGCTGGAGGAGGTGGCTGACCGCTTCTCCTTCCAGCTCCGGCAGCGGAATATCGATATCCGGATTGACGTGCAGCCGGGCATCGGTGAAATTATGCTGGATCGGGACCAGATCGACCAGGTGCTGGACAACCTTGTCTCCAATGCGAGCAAGTATACGCTGGGGAATGGCAGTATTTATATTTTGGCCCGGAAGACCGGAAAGGAATGGCTGGAAATTAGTGTTCGAGATACCGGTATCGGCATTCCGAAGAAAGATTTGAACCGGATCTTTGAGCGGTTTTACCGGGTGGACAAGGCCAGATCCCGCAACATGGGCGGTACAGGGCTCGGTTTATCGATTGCCCGGGAAATAATACGGGCTCATGGCGGAACGATTACACTGGAGTCCGAATTGCACCAGGGCACGAAGGTTTGCTTTACGCTGCCGCTGCTGTACAGCAAGGAGAGTGATGAGCCATGATCAGCCGGATGAAGACGCTGCTGCTCGTTTTTTTGGTCGCCGCCAGCTTGCTGCAAACGTATTTCCTGGTGTTCAGTATGCCTAAATTTGATTCCATTAATTTGTCCCAGTATGTGCAGCCGGATTTCACAGGAACGCCGGAGACGCTGGAGGAGCTTATATTTCCCGAGCAAATCGTGCTCCACTACGGAAAAGAGCGCCATACGGTGCTGTATCCGCGCCAGACGGCGTTTTACGATATGATTTTTGATTTTGTCCGGCAGCGCAGCTTTGACGGCTTCAAGCGTATCGGGACAACGATGCTCAACATGAACTGGCAGGAGATCCGCAACAAGCAGCCGGGGGTGGAAATCCGCTTCCGGGCCGGTGTTCCGGTGCAGGTGCTGCAGAACGTGATGAACCTGAAGGGGGATTTACTGAACGAAACGGCCTTGATTACCCGCATCTGGTTCTATGAGCGTGAGAATTCGGAGGAAGTGAAGGCTTTTTTCTTCACGGACAATCCGCTTATTGTGTATGAGGCGACCAAGCCGGATTTGAACAACAAGGATTTGGAGCGGTTTATCGGTCTTGGGGAGAATCTGCCCAATTATACGCTGCGGGAAACGGATATCTATATTCCGGAGAAGCCGCTGGATATCGTGAAATTGACGATTCCATATGACCGTCTTACGCCAACCCAGCTGCAAAATCTGCTATTCGTGGACCCTGCAAATATTCGGAATTTCAAGGATCGCGAAGGGTCTGAAATTTATACGGATGGTAAGCGAGGGCTGCAGGTACGAAGTGAAAAGCTGTGGTTTACGTATTCCGACCCGGCGCCGCCGGTGGAGCAGCGCAGCGATATTCAGGAAAATCTGCTCTCTGCGGTGCAGTTTATTAACCAGCATGGGGGCTGGAATGGCACGTATGCAATTGGCCGCCTGCCGTCCGGCATTTCGGTCGGGAAGCAGACGCTGATGCTCCGCCAGTTCATGGAGTCTTACCCCATTATCGGCGCGGAAGAGGATAGCGTGGGCCTCATTCGCATTCACATTCAAAAAGGGCTCGTCACCAGCTATGAGCGCTCGATGACGGTTATGGATGTGCGCCGGATGGAGCGGACGCAGCAAAGCATTCCCGGCGGTCAGGACCTGGAGGCCCGTCTGGCGCTTCTGGCGGAGAAGGGGTCAGTGGCCGGGGTGTATCCGGCTTACCGTCCGCAGGTCCGGGAGAAATTCATTGAGTTGATCCCAGCATGGGCGGTGGAATACCGTGACGGTACGATTAGCCTGCTGAAATAAGCTCACGAAAGGAGGGCCGCTATGGATTGGAGCCGGGCCAAGACAGTGTTGATTGTCGCTTTTTTGCTGCTGAATATGATGCTCGGTTATGAGCTATGGGCCAAAAAATGGAGCTTGAGCAGCTCCGAAACGGACATGGCGGCCGTCAGCGAAGAGGTCAACCGGTTAATGCAAAGCAAGGGCATCGGTCTGGAGACCGAAATTCCGAAAGACACCCCACGGCTGCGCGAAATTGTGATAAAATCGAGTGAGGAATGGAAGCAGAGCCCGAAGGTGAGCCTGCCGGAGCCGGTCAAAGTGACCCGCGCCGCGCAAAAATGGTCTTCCCGGGATGCGCTCGGCAAGTACATTCAGCATCTCGACCTGTATCAACTGGATTCCGTATCAAGCAAAACCGGAACGTATGTATATACACAAATGTACGGCGAGCTTCCGATTTTTGAAGTGAATTTGGAGCTATATCATGAGCAGGGTGAGGTTCGGGCCTATAAGCAGTCCTATGTAGAAATCGAGGAAGGCACTGCGGAGGCGAAGCAGAAGGTCATTTCTGCATTTACCGCCGTACGAAGCCTGCTGGAGACGAATATTCCGCAGGGCTCTGTCATCTCCGATGTGCGGCTCGGGTATCACGGCCGCTTCTTCGCCACGGATCAGCAGCCGCTGCTGCCGTTCTGGCGTGTGGTGCTGAAGGATGGGCGTATGTACTACGTGAACGCCTTTACCGGAGCGAAGCTGGCGGATAATGTGGACGGCGGGTAAGGCCTGGGGGCAGGCAGATAGGACTGACAGCAACGAGGCTACAATTCGAGGATCGAGGGGAAACGATGAAATTCAGCATACTTGCCAGCGGCTCAACGGGCAACTCCATGGTCGTGGAGGCTGCCGGACGCAAGGTGCTGGTTGACGCGGGGCTTAGTGCCAAAAAAATCGACCAGCTCCTGCAGGATCGCGGTATCTCCGGCAAGGAGCTGGATGCGATTATGATAACGCATGAGCATGCGGATCATATCAAGGGTGTCGGCGCGCTCGCCCGGAAATACGATTTGCCGGTGATGGCCAATGAGAAGACATGGACGCAGCTGGACAAACAGCTTGGGCAAATTGCGGAAGATCGCCGAGTCGTTATGCAAACCGGCGAGATGCGCGATTTCGGCGAGCTGAAGGTGGAATCGTACGCAATTTCACATGACGCTGCGGAACCGGTCGGCTACTGCTTTTACCATGGGGAAGAGAAGCTGGGCCTTGCTACGGACCTTGGGTATGTGAGCAGTAAGGTGAAAGAAACAATTGAGGATTCCGATGTGCTGGTGCTGGAATCCAATCATGATGTCCAGATGCTGCGGATGGGACATTACCCGTGGAATATTAAACGCCGGATTTTGAGCGATGTCGGGCATTTATCTAATGAAGCTGCAGGCGAAGCGCTGAGCGAGATGGCATCGGGAAAAACAAAGCGCGTCTATTTGGCCCACTTGAGCCGGGATCACAATCTGATGGATTTGGCCCGCATGACAGTGCAGCAGGTGCTGGAGGAACGGAATGTGACGGTAGGGGGCCAGCCGGTGGAGCTGCTGGATACGTTTTTTGACCGGGCTACGAAATGGGATACTCTGTCTCGGGACTGATGGCGTCCAGGTCGGTGGCTCTGGCCTCAAGCTCCTGCATCGTCAGGATGCCCTTCTCCACCAGCAGCTCGATAATGGCGCTGAGCGCGACTGTATTGCGATAATGACCTTCTTTCAGGTCAGCGATCTTGCCGATGAAGTCGATTTCAGCGAGATGAGGATGAATTCGGTTCATTTTGTTCTCTCCTTTTTGGCCGGTTTCTATGAAACCGTTATGAAAGTGGCCAGTCACTATTATTGTAGGCGTTCTGGACGAAAAACATTCCTTGTTTTTGCGGGAAACTGCCGTGTTCGAAGAATATAAATAAAAAATCATGCTGGCGATGATTCGCTTGGGAAGAGGGGACGCTCGTGAGCTTCTTTGAGGATGACTTTTATTCTACCCGTGTCGAGCGGCCCCGCGGCCGGCAGGATTGGCTGGCTGCACGTCTGCGGGAGCGCCGCAGGAAGTCGGTGCTGGCCGTCGGCGGTGCGATTGTTGTGGTGATTGTGCTGATCATTATTGCGGTGGGCATCGGGCAGAGCAATGAAACAGGAGCAACGATCGAAATGGCTGCCGCCCCGGTATCCGGCACAGCGTCGGCAACCAGCGCAAGCGGAAGCCTTGCGGGCGCATTAGCGATGAACGATGCGATTGTGCGCGCGGTGGAGCTGGTGAAGCCGACGGTGGTCAGCGTCATTAGCAAGGACGGGGACAAAACCGCCGGCAGCACGGGAGTGGGCATGGGATCGGGCGTTATTTTTCAAAAGAACGGGGATAAGGTTCGGATTGTAACCAATCACCATGTGCTGCTGAACAGCAGTCAGGTCGAGGTCGTGCTGTCCACGGGTGAGCGGAAAAAAGCCGAGGTTCTCGGGAAGGACCGGATTACGGATTTGGCCGTACTGGAAGTGGATGCGGCAGGAGTGAAGGCCGTTGCTGAATTCGGAGATTCCGACACACTTAAAACAGGGGAGGCCGCGATAGCGATCGGCAATCCGCTTGGCCTCGGTTACTCTTTGACGGTGACGACGGGTGTTATCAGTTCTCCGCAGCGTCGTATCCCGGTATCGCTTAACGGGGACAATAACAACGATTGGGAAACGGACGTGATCCAGACGAACGCAGCGATTAACCACGGAAACAGCGGCGGAGCGCTCGTTAATCTGGAAGGCAAAATCATCGGCATCACGAGCATGAAAATATCCGATGACGGCGTGGAGGGGCTCGGTTTTGCGATTCCGATCAATCAGGTGAAGGCGACAGCGGACAGTCTGATTGAGTTCGGCAAGGTGAAGCGGCCGTTTATCGGGGTCACGACGGTGGACTACGACCCGCAAATGCAGGGTGTGGAGGCGCTGAAGCTGCCGGATACAGTCAAGAACGGGCTTATCGTGCTGGAGACGAGCGGGCCTGCCAAGGAGGCCGGGCTGCTGACCAATGATGTCATTGTCGAACTGGACGGGAAGCCGGTGAGCTCGACCCTGGCGCTGCGCAAATACATGTACAATGAGAAGAAAATCGGCGATAAGATGAAGCTGACGTACTACCGCGGCGGCAAGAAGCAAACGGCTTCGCTGACCCTTGGCGAGTCTCGCAAGGAGTAGTCGCAGTTATTATTGGACCGTACGCTCTGCCAGGGTGTGGAATTCAATAAATCGGAGCCGCAGGAAATACTAAGAGTCAGACACAGCTTGCGTCTGTAAAGCAGGCGGCTGCGCTGCCGCTGATGTAGTTCCTCCGGTTATTATGAGTAAAGGGGGCGGTGATTCGGATGAGTTCAACGATAGCAGTGTGCCGGGCGCACCTGGAGCTGGCGATTGATTGGTTTCTGGATGAGACGCTTGAAGCGCCGGACGTGCTGACGCTGCAGGAAGCCGCGGAGCGCAATCAAAAGCCGGACGGCGAGATGGTTTGCAAAGAATGCGGACAGCCGGCTGAAGTTATTGTATGTCCGTGCGAGAAAGAACCGGAGCCTGTCTAAAGCCGAGGAGATCGAGGCCTAGCGGCCCTACCACGTATGCCGGAGCTTGCTGCGAGGCGGTGAAGGCCGCGTTGCTGCTGCACAGTTGAGTAGCCCCGCCAATGCATCTGATGGAGATGAATTGGAGGGGTTTTTTTACAGTTATGGAAGTAAAAGTGCGATTTGAAGTGATTGACAATATCCGAGTAGACTGGTATGATTTAATCTATTCTATTCGACAAATTACGATAAATAGACAATGCGTGATACCATATTGGACATAGAGCTTTTTGGTTATGCACCGGGTTCCTGCTTGTTGTACAGCCTTGACGGCTATATACCTGGCTGGTCAATGCGGTGATGTTTGTATGGGGGGTTACACCGTGATAAGGCTGGTAGATCTGGTTAAGCAATATCAGACGAAGCATGAAACCGTGGTCGGCGTAGACCACGTTAATTTGGAAATTAAGCCAGGCGAAATTTTTGGCATTGTCGGTTACAGCGGCGCAGGCAAAAGCTCGGTGCTTCGCTGCATTAATTTATTGGAGCAGCCGACTTCCGGCCAAGTACTGGTGAACGGTCTGGACTTAACCAAGCTGTCGGCCGAGCAGCTTCGTCTGGCGAGACAGAAGATCGGGATGATTTTTCAGCATTTCCACCTCATTAGCAGCAAAACTGTCTATGAAAACGTCGCCTTTGCTTTGAAAGCGGCCGGTAAGCCGAAGGCCGAGATGGGGAAGCGGGTGAAGGAGCTGCTGCAGCTGGTTGGACTGGCCGACAAAGCAGATCAGTATCCGGCTCAGCTCAGCGGCGGGCAGAAGCAGCGTGTCGGTATAGCGCGGGCGCTCGCCAATGAGCCGCAGGTGCTGCTTTGCGATGAGCCGACCTCGGCGCTGGACCCGACGACGACGCAGTCGATTTTAGCGCTTCTGCGGCAAATTAACCGCGACCTCGGGCTGACGATTGTCCTGATTACCCATGAGATGGAAGTGGTGAAGGACCTGTGTCACCGGGTAGCCATTATGCAGCAGGGCAAAGTGATTGAGCAGGGCACGGTGTACGATGTTTTTGCCAATCCGGTGCAGCCGCTGACGAAGGAATTCATTCATAATGCTTTGGAGTTTAAGCTTCCTTCTAAGCTGTGGGATAGGCTGGACCCATCAGGCAAGGTGCTGAAGGTGCTGTTCCGGGATGAAGCCGCGGAGCAGGGCATTATCTCCGATCTGCTGAAGTCGAGCGGGATTCGCGCTAATATTTTGCACGGGAAGATTGAATATATCGGGGACAAGCCGCTCGGCACGTTCATTATGGAGGTCGCCGGAAGCAGAGAAGAGATTGAACAGGCGGTAAGGTATTTGACGGACCGCTCCTGCGGGGTGGAGGTGATGACGAATGTCGGTTGATGGGCTGCTGCAGCTGCTGCCGGATATGACGAAGGCTTTCTACGAGACGCTGTACATGGTCGGCATCTCCTTAATCATCTCCATTGTGCTAGGTATTCCGATTGGGGTGCTGCTGTTCATAACCGCCAAAGGCCTGTTCGTCGAAAACCGGGTGCTTAACACTGTACTCGGACTTGTTGCGAATATTATCCGTTCCATTCCGTTCCTGATTTTGCTCGTGTTGCTTATTCCGGTCACGCAGTGGATGCTCGGGACTACGATTGGCCCGACCGCGGCTGCTGTGCCGCTTACGGTGGCGGCAATTCCTTTCTATGCCCGGCTGGTGGAGGCTTCCCTGCGAGAAGTAAACAAAGGGGTCATCGAGGCGGCTGTCGCTGCAGGAGCCAAGCCATGGCTAATCATTCGGGAGGTGCTGCTGCCAGAGGCGAAGCCTGGGATTATATCCGGTTTAACGATTACGGCGATCAGCCTGCTCGGGTTTTCTGCGATGGCTGGAACGGTTGGCGGTGGCGGTATTGGTGACCTCGCGATCCGGTTCGGGTATTACCGCTACGACAACCAGGTTTTGTTTACGACAGTGATTGTGCTGATTGTTATGGTCCAGATCATTCAATATATTGGTGACTGGGCCGCCCGCAAGGTGGATCGGCGCTAATGGCTGTTGAAAAACTATAGAGAGAATGAATTCAAAGGAGTAGAGAGAAATGAAAAAACGTATTTCCTTGCTGCTGCTGGTCGTACTGGCGCTTACGCTGCTCGCTGCTTGCGGGACAAGCAAGCCCGCAGAACATGCCGGAGCTTCCACTAACGACGCGGCGAAGACGGAACAGAAGAAAGAACTGAAATTCGGCGCCACAGCGGGTCCTTACAGTGATATGGTCAACAAAGTGATTAAGCCGCTGATGGAGAAGAAAGGCTATACGATCTCTGTTGTTGAGTTTAACGACTACGTGCAGCCGAACAAGGCGCTCGCAAGCGGCTCGATCGATGCGAATCTGTTCCAGCACACACTGTATCTGGAGAAATTCGCAACGGACAACAAGCTTGAGTTGAAAAGCATTATCAGCGTGCCGACCGCGCCAATGGGCCTATATTCCAACAAATTCAAATCGCTGGATGCGATTGAAGCCGGCAGCACCCTGACGATTGCCAATGACCCGTCGAACCTGGCCCGCTCGCTGCTGCTGCTGCAGGATATCGGCCTGGTTACAATGAAGAAGGATGTTAATCCTGCGACTGCTTCGGAGAAGGATATCGCGGAAAATCCGAAAAACCTGGTTATTAAGCCGGTTGAAGCTGCACAACTGCCTCGTACAGTAGACAGCACGCCGCTTGCGGTTGTGCCGGGGAACTTCGCGCTTGCCGCGAAGATGGACTTGACGAAGGCACTGAAGCTGGAGAACATGGCGGAAAACTACCGCAACATCATCGCAGTGAAAACTAGCGATGTAGATAGCCAATTCGCTAAAGACCTGAAAGAGGTTGTACAATCCGCCGATTTCGAAAAAGCGATTGATGAGCAGTTCAAAGGGTTCTCCAAGCCGGAGTGGATGACGAAAAAAGCGGCGAAATAAGGCTGGACATGCAATTATAGTAGTAAGGATGGAAATCAGGAGCCGCCGACAGTGTGTCGGCGGCTTTTTGATTGGTGAAAAATTTAAGCCCGTGACATTCGCAACTTATCGCTAAATCCCCGATATGAGGGCAGGTGCTTTCACAGAAAACAAAATGATGAGGCTATGTGATGAAGGATACGATTATATAATGACATACCAAATGAATAAATGAACAAGGGATACTTAAATCCCCAGGTGGGTGTTTTGCCGCTAGGGAAGGACTTCGCGACGCAGCGTTATTTCCGGTATAATTGGGAAATCATGTTCCACGTGAAAAAGTAAGTACTGTGGTGGTCTGGGGTGTGGGGGAGGATGTTGTTGTCCTGGGTTGTGAGGCACTGTGAAGGTCTCGTCGCACGGGTGGCGGCACATAACGGCGGTGGGCCACATGCCCCCCCACTGTAATGAAATAAACGTATAAGACTTATACAGATATAAAAGGAGCTGGAACATGCATATTCAAATTGCAGCTATTGGAAAACTGAAAGAAAAATATTTGGTGCAGGGCATTGCAGAATACGCCAAGCGGTTAGGGCCCTACATCAAGCTGACCTTGACGGAGGTGGCCGACGAGAAGGCGCCGGAAACGATGAGTGCGGCGGAGGAGGCGCAGGTCCGTGACCGGGAAGGCGAACGGCTGCTGGCCCAAATTAAGCCCGAGGCCCACGTCATTGCGCTCACACTCGACGGCGAGCTCTGGTCCAGCGAAGAGCTGGCGTCGCAGCTGGACAAGCTGGCCACCTACGGACAAAGCCATGTAGCTTTTGTCATCGGGGGCAGCACCGGCCTGGCTCCGGCGGTACTGCGCCGGGCCCAGCAGAAGCTCTGCTTCGGCCGCATGACCCTCCCGCACCAGCTCATGCGCCTAGTGCTGGTGGAGCAGGTATACCGGGCGGTGAAGATTAATCGGGGGGAACCGTATCATAAATGACGGCTAAATTTTTGGCAACGATCAGGCGAGATTATTTGGGGACTGGCACACAAGTACATAATTTTCATTTTTCATGCAGAGCTACTGATGCAAACGATGCTTTTTCTGTGAAAGAGCTGCTTTCATACCGGGGATGCGACAGAAAGTCATGACGATTTAAGGACTTAGGTCATGAGTGCGGCTTTTGAAGGAAGCTGTTGCTTGAGAAGAGCAAAGCCCCAGTCACTTTAATGGTAGATGGGGCTAAGGCCAGATACTATTCCATTGTGGTTTTTCAATGCCAAATACATAGTTACGAGGACGACTTTATCTCGTGACACGCGTAAACAATCCACGGAAGTATCGTATCCAATTTCAGCTTTACCCTCTTCTAATCCTCTGAAAATTCCATCTGCGAAGGCATCCAATGGTTCTACATGCGTATGCAACCCCGCTCCGCTTAAATCGGTGCCCACTGCCGGTGGAGCAACCTCAATTACTTCTACAGACGTATCAGAAAGTTGGTGTCTTAGGCTCATTATTAAAGAATGAAGCACCGCCTTCGTTGATGAATAAATAGGAGCCATCGCAAATGGTGTAAAAGCTAACCCAGATGTCACGTTAATGATTGTCGCGTCTCCTTCTACTATCCAATCTATATATCGCTTAATAGCACTTATAGTAATATGTGCATTTTATAACAAACAACGGTTTCCAGGAGCGAAATTTGATCCTCTGAAAATAACCGCCTGCCAGCTTCATCATGCTCTATTAGTGGTAGTAGTCCTTTTTTTTCATAATAACGTATCGCTTTATTCTGCAAACGAGAGCTCATTCGATTTTAGGGACACCTAAGTAGTAACTGAAATTGTATTCATTCGCTGGCCCTGATCTTGAACATAATAAGAGGAGAATTTATTGAATTTGTAGAATTGTAGTTTATGTTAACGTCACATGCGGAGGAATTTCCATGATTGTACGCACAAAGCTATATATCCCCTATGTCCGTCACGATGTGGTAGGAAGGCCGCGGCTGATTCGCAAGCTTCATGAGGGAATGCAAGTCAAACTGACGCACGTTTCGGCACAGGCCGGTTACGGCAAAACAACAATGTTAAGCGAGTGGGCGAAGCAATGCGATGTGCCTGTAGCTTGGGTTTCGCTGGATAAACGGGATAACGATTATATACAATTTTGGAGTGGTGTAACTGCTTCTATTCAAGAGACAGTCCCAAGCTTTGGCGAGGCGATCTGCTCTTTTCTTGAGAGAGGGCTATGGGCGTCTTTAGAGCATGCCATTCCTGCTCTGTTGAATGATCTAGATCAATTGACTAGCAAGCTGGCAATCGTTCTTGATGATTATCAATTCATCGAGAATTCTGGTATTCATGACTCTCTGACCTATTTACTTGAACGGTTGCCATCCCACGTTCATCTATTTATAGCAAGCCGCAATGAATTGGCGATACCTACTGCCAGACTTATGGCAACTGGCCAACTCAACCAAATTACGATGCAGGATATGCGCTTCCTGCTGGACGAGGGACAAGCCTTCTTCCGGGATACGACGGATTTGGAGTTAACAACGGAGCAAGTGGCGGAACTGCACCATCAGACCGAAGGCTGGATCAGCGGGCTGGAGCTGGCGGCAATCTCTCTGAAGCAGAGCGCTAATATAGCCGAATCTATTTATCAGTTTAATGGTCGTCAGCATCACATATCAGATTACCTGCTGGAAGAAGTCTTCAGCCATCTATCCGAGGATATGCGCTCCTTTCTAGTCGATACGTCTATTCTTAGTCGATTGAACCATTCACTATGTCAGGCCGTAACTGGACGACAGGACAGTCAACGATATCTGGAGAGATTAGAGCAGTTGAACTTGTTCATCATCCCCCTCGACGACCAGAGAAACTGGTATCGGTATCATCATTTGTTCTCGGACTTTCTGCAGCGTATGGGGGCGAGGACGGATACCAACAACTGGGTACAAGCGCATAGGAATGCAGCGGACTGGCTCGAACGCAATGGACTGGACGAGGATGCGATGGAGCATTACCTGGCAGGAAGTCACTATGAGGATGCCGTTCGATTAATTGAGAAAAATCTTGATATGTTAGTACAATCAGAAAGTATAGCGTTCATCAGATGGATGTCTGCTATACCGGAGCTATTTTTTGCCGAGAAACCGATGGTTGAACTATTCTATATAACGGTTATGTCGGGCATAGGGAATCATGAAGCAGCTTCTCTTCGAATCGAAAAGGCTCGGGTTCGGTTTCAAGCTTTGAAGGGTAAGCTAATAGAGGCAGAATGGAAGCAAGCGATGGGCAACATTTACTTTTTCAGTGCAGTCGACTCTTTTCTGAAAAAGGACTTGGTCAAAGCCTCCGAATATTATGAGCGGGTAGAGCACTATATGCCGGAGGGCAGCGTCTTTCAGACCATGTGGCGCTACCAATATGTCGGCTATGACCCCTTTACGGATTATTTGGCGCATATCAATGATCTTCATGCAGCCGATGTGTTCTTATCCCGATGGGTTGCCGCTTTGGAGCACAAGACGCAGTATCCTCTTGCAGGCACCTTCTTTGCTGCTTACAGCAAATTACTATACGAGTGGAACCGGCTGGAGGAGGCTGAGCGGTATGCAAATCTGGCGCTTGGACGAAAGGATATTCGGCCTTACGTACGGATCTTTATTCAGGTAGTCACTAGCGCTTCTTGGATTCAACAAGCCCTTGGCAATCCGGACAAAGCTTCCGAGCTTCTCTCGGATTTGGAATCGCAGCTCGATTCCCCTGAATATCAGTTATTCATGTTGAAGATAGAGGCCGAGCAGGCTTGTCTGGCCCTGCGGCAAGGTGCTACCGAGGAGGCACTTGTTTGGCTGCGGGGATGTGGCTTGGCACATACGGATGAAGTTTCTCTCCATCATGCTCTGGAGTATATGGCTTATGCCAGAGTGCTTGCAGCAAGCGGACAATTGGAAGACGCACTGGATTTATTGGGCCGCCTGAATCAGCTATTGCGCAAGGAGGATTGTCTTCGTGACCGAATCAAGGTGCTCATTATGCAAAGTGTGACACTTCAGCATTTGGGCAGGACGGCGGATGCTCTGGAAAAGTTGGAGACTGCTTTGCAATTGGGGGGGCCTGAGGGTTATGCCAGGAGCTTCGTAGACGAAGGCGTGGTGATGACAGAGCTGCTGTCTACTTATTTGAAGACAAGGTCAGCAAAACCTGTTCGAAATACGACTAGGGATACGCTGGTCTATGTGAGGCAACTGCTTCAAGTCTTTCAGGCCAGCTCGGTACCGCAGATATCGCATACAAACTTGCTGACCGAGCAGGAAACGAAAATTGTTCAGTTGATCGCGGATGGATTGCCGAATAAGGAAATCGCCATTCGCCTGAATATTACGGGTGAGACCGTAAAGTCCCATATTAAAAATGTGTACAGAAAGCTTGAGGTAAACAATCGCGTACGAGCACTTCAGCGTTCTAGAGAATTAAGGATATTGTGACTATGTCCATCTATGTGGAGTAAGGTCAGCGCATGTCCCCCCCAAACGGGGGATTTTTTTTTTGCCCATATAGTCATATAGTAATCCAAGTATCACAAATTGAACCATTGACAAAGAACAGGAGTGAAACTTGAACGATGCTTACAAGTGCCAATAAGAAGGCCCTCAACAAAGCGGTAAGAGGCCATATCCGATCTGGCTTTACAAAGGTGCTGCTAAAGAGGGGAAGCATATTATTACTATTGATATTAATGATATTGTCCTCGTCGTTATTTCCTTCACAAGCATCAGCTGATGTTAATATCGACAATATGATTAAATGTTCCGATGAGAATGGCTTTTGTAGCTTTCCGGGGACGCAGGTTGTCTACTTTGGCGCGAACGGAGCCTATCGTTCTGCTACGTTTACTTCGTATGTGTTATGTACGATCTACTATTTCAACAGCGATCCCATCAATGGTGTAAAGAAAGCGTGTTACGTCGCCAAAGGGGATGTGCAGTATTTCAGCACTGGCGCTGCATCAGGGAGTGCACCAACCGATAGTAATTTATATGAAGTGGGGGCAACTGTTACGGTTCCGGACCAAGGGGAGCTGGAGAGGCCGGGTTTTACCTTCATGGGCTGGAATACGAAAGTGGATGGAACGGGGACTCTCTATCCTGCAGGCACTACCTTCACGATGGGGACGGCCAACGTAAGGTTGTATGACTGGTGGAAGTGGGGAGAGCCTGCAGAGTCCGTGTATAGTGGAACGGGAACAGCGGATGATCCGTTTCAGATTGCAACTCCCGTGCAATTAGATAAGCTCAGAAACTACTTCTTGGAGAGTGGCTTGTATTTCAAGCTCACGGCCGATATGGACCTAAGCGATTATCAGTCAGGAGCAGGCTGGGAGCCCATTGGGGGAGAAAATACCCCCTTTAACGGGAATCTGGATGGCAATGGACACAAGATCACGAACCTCTTTATTAATAGGTCAGCTGGTTATACAGGGCTATTTGGCAATATTGGCGATAATGCCAGCGTGACCAATATGAAACTAGTGGATGTGAATATTGAAGGAGAATACTGCGTTGGTGGTTTGGCATGTGTAAATAACGGAACAATTAGCAACATCTATGTTACGGGAAGTATAACAGGCGGTGGGTATGTAGGCGGTTTGGCAGGTGCAAATGGAGGAGCAATTACCAACAGTTATGTTGCAGGAAGTATAACAGGAAGCTTTGGTACCGGCGGCTTGGTAGGCGGAAATTATGGTCCGATTGACCAAAGCTATCATACGGGAAGTATAACAGGGACCCATACTGTCGGCGGCTTGGTCGGTGAAAATAACGCTCCAATTAGCAACAGCTATCATACGGGAAGTATAACAGGGACCCATACTGTCGGCGGCTTGGTCGGTGAGAATTACGCTCTGATTGACAAGAGCTATGCCGCGGGAAGTGTAACAGGAAACAGTGCAGCAGGCGGTTTGGTCGGTGATAATTATGCTGCGGTTAGCAATAGCTTCTATGACTCGGAATCAACGAATCAATCGGATACAGGTAAAGGCATTGGCTTATCGACTTTAGCTATGACGAAGCAAAGTACATATGCGGGCTGGGATTTTACGAGCACATGGGGGATAAACGCGTCAGGCAATTACGGATATCCTTATCTGCGTGCGATACAAAAGTTTGTGACTTACGATGGAAACGGCAGCGATAGCGGGGTCACACCGACAGACAGCAGCTCGTATGAGCAGGGTGTCACGGCATCGGTGTATGGCAACACGGGCAGCTTGGCGAAGAACGGCTACACATTCGCGGGCTGGAATACCCAAGCGGATGGAACCGGGATCGATTATGCTGCCGGCACCACGTTCCAGATGGGAACGGCGGATGTGATGCTGTATGCGAAGTGGTTATCAGCAAATATGTTGTTGTCTAGCTTGTCCACGGATCAAGGGGGATTAACACCGGTGTTTGCAGCATCGAATTTGAATTATACATTGAACGTGTCTAATGCGGTCTCAAGTCTCCATATTACTTTGACAAAAGCAGACCCGAATGCAGCTTTAACGGTTACGGGTGCAACATACAGTTCGGTAACGGGCAATGTATATACTTACAGCGCTTCGGATCTGATTGTCGGGCCAAACCTTATTCAGATTTTGGTAACTGCGCAGAATGAGACAACAAATACGTATAATCTAACAGTAAACCGTTTAAGCAACAACGCCGAGCTGAGCGGATTGGCACTATCCGGCATCATGCTAACTCCAGCATTCACTCCCGGAACAACTTCGTATAGTGCTAGTGTCGGTAATCCTATATCCAGCACGACCGTAATGGCAAGCTTATATGACGGTAACGCGACGATGACCGTGAACGGAGCAGCGGCTGCAAGCGGGCAAGCCAGTAGCGCTATTCCTTTGAACCCTGGCACTAACGTGATTCCCATCGTCGTGACAGCGCAGGATGGCACTACGAGAACTTATACGGTTACGGTGACGCGTGCATATTCGTCATCCAGTGCAAGCAGCGGCGGATCGACTGGACCGACGACTTCCAGCAGTGCAGTTATCTCGTCGAACGGTACACTGACGCTTCCCGTCGGTAAGTCGGGTGAAGTTAGCTTGGGCGATAGGGTCAAGATTATTATCCCTGCAGATGCTTTTGGCAAAGAACTTAAAGTAATGATTGAACTAGTGGCGGACACACAAGGGCTGCTCTCAAGCAAAGATGCTCTGGCCACCCCGGTATATGAGGTTCTGAAAAACTTCCCGGAAGACTTCGATAAGGAAATCACTCTTATATTTACCTTCGATCCGAGTAGCTTACAGGGAAATCAAACACCTTCTGTATTCTTCTATGACGAAACAAATAAGACATGGGTAAAAGTTGGAGGCGTGGTAAATGGTAATACTATTACCGTAAAGGTAAACCACTTTACAAAATTTGCGGTCTTCGGCGTAGACCACGGCGTAGACCAAGGAGCGGATGCAACGGGAAACACGCTGCCGCCGATTAACCTCAGCGATATTTCCGGACACTGGGCGGAGGTGAATATTAAGCAAGCGGTAAGCAACGGCATCGTTAGCGGCTACCCGGACGGTTCGTTCAAGCCGAATTCTACAATCACGCGTGCGGAGTTTTCGGTCATGCTGATGAATGCGTTGAAACCGCAACGAGATGGAGTTGTACTTACATTCATCGATAAGGAGATGATCGGTACCTGGGCACAGAAAGCAGTAGCGCAAGCCGTGCAAGCAGGCATTATTAATGGATATGAAGACGGCTCCTTCCGTCCGGATGCTGAGATTACACGCTCTGAGATGGCGGCCATGATCTCGAACGCGCTAGGACAGTCGATTCAAGCGACTGTTACAAGCTTCGCTGATGACAAGGATATCCCGGCATGGGCAAAAGGCGCAGTGTCGGCCATGAACAAGCAGGGCATTATCGAAGGCAAAGGCGCAAACCGATTTTCTCCTGGAGATAAGGCAACAAGAGCAGAGGCGGTAACGGTACTGCTGAAAATGATGGCACAAAAGAGCAAGTAAAGGACACATAGACAAGGCTGGTTCGAATCGAATTCGATTCGAACCAGCCTTGTACGCTATTTGGCAGAGAAGCAACTCAAGGCAATCATGTTCTGAATAGAAGCGCACTGGTGGAGGAGCTGACAAGCCCCTATTTTCGCCGATAGACCCGTTAAGCTGAACCGTATCATAAGTGAGGGCTAAAAATTAGCGCGTCAAGGATATAAAAAGGGGATTAATAAGCCTCTGAGGTCTTTGGTTTCGAAGGTTCCGTAGTTCTTTATATCAAGACTTGTCCATTATTTTCCTCAAAGTGATATAATGTGGAAAGGACGTTTCGGAGTGGCGATGGAATTTTTCAACTAATTTTTCCAACTCTATCGCAATGTTTGTAACGGCTACATTGCCTTCTCCCCGCCCTTCCCTCTTGCGCTGACAAGAAACTCTCTTTCGGCCACATGATCTATCCGCACCAGCTACTGCTGGCGAGCAGATTTATCGCGCGATGCGGATAAATCGGGGAAACCATACCATAAGTAGGGGCAAGTTTTTTGAAAAATCGCGCTGCGGGCTTGGAACGGAGCCTTTAAGGACATGGGTTGAAGCGGGGTCTCGCGTAGCAGCGAAGATGGAGCAAACGGACTTTTGCGAGCTTTTTGGAGTTACAAAATAATGGAGGGTTATAAATGAAGTACTTTTACGGAGTATTATCTTTTTTGGGACTCGTCTTGCCCTATTCACAATTCATCCCTTGGGTCGTGCGCAACGGCCTCGATTTGACTCTCCTATTTGAAGACATAACCAGTACGCGTATCGGAGCTTTTGCATGGATGGATGTTTTAGTTACCGCGATCGTGCTTATGGGATTCATTCTGTTAGAAGGCACCCGAAAGAGAATGAAATATTTATGGCTGCCGATTGCAGGTACGCTACTAGTAGGTCCTTCACTGGGTCTTCCCTTGTTTTTGCTTCTTCGACAATTACACTTGGAGAAAAACATGCTGGCGAATTAGCGTTCATACGCAACTCGAACAATAGGGTATTATCCTAATTAAAGGAGCACGAAGGCATCGAGTTTTTGATGATCGCTAATTTGTCAGGTGACCCTGTGCTCTTTCAGTTTGATCAAGAAGCCGTAGCTGACAAATTTATCAAAGATAGACGTAATAGGCTCTATCGCAAGGGAAGGGACGATCTTCACGCCGAGCAAGATGGTTCAGCATTAGGGGTAAATGGCTATGAAACGATCATCTATAAAGTGGTTGAGCGCATGAAAGCGGGGGGCCTCTAGGATGTACCCGCAATTTCATTTGACGGGTTGCGTGAAGGCAAGTACTGTGGAATTCCTTGCGGAGCATGGATTTGTATAGGTCATCGTCATTATTTGAAGCGCCTAAAGACCCAACTCATGTGGAATTGGTCAAATAGGCCGAGACGAGACCTTAATCAGGAATAGTTCTTCATCATTTGAGATAAATAATTTCGAAAGTCTTCAACGTAGGATTGGGGCTCAACAACTTTTAGATGAGTGCCGAAGCTTGCTAAAAGTTGAAATCCCCTATCATTTTGAGGGACATATATGGTTGCTAATAAAAGTCCAGAACCATGGTCTTCAATACTTTTTCGACCATACCTTTCGATGATTTGATCTTTGATGTTAGGCGATATCCATGCCTTAATGGTGACGAATTGCGTTAGATAACTTGCAACGCGACCTTGCTCAGACCAATCGTCTCTAGGATGAAACGCACGTTCATTCATAGTAATATGATCGATCCGGGATAACTTGAATGTTCGAGATGCCTGTCGATGTAAACAGAAGCCTTTCAGGTACCAACTCGATTCGCTAAAATGCAGCTCATAGGGCTCAACCATTCTATCCGTTACAGCCCCGTCTTTGTCTGTATAATTAAACGAAACCAGTCTTTTCTTTGTTATGGATTCTTGACATGTCTTTACGGTTTCAAGAATTTCGGACCGACCTTCCCAATTATAAAACGACAGTTGAATGGAACGATTCAGAGACAATGGACTAACCATTGCCTCTATTTTTTTTATCGTTCTTTCAACTTCTTCGGTAAGGAGGATTTGTTCCAATCCACCCAGCGCAGTTACTATATTTTGTAAATCGGAGCTGCTTAATAGGCGTTTATCCACTTTGTATTCATCCATTATGCCGAAACCCCCTTTGACCCCAATGACAGAGTAGATCGGGATGTTACATAAGCTCAATGTTTCCATATCGCGAAGGATCGTTCTTTTGGAGACATTGAATAGTTGTGAGAATTCCGTTGCTGCAACAACCTCTTTTTTCAGCAATATCATGATAATTGAAATGAGTCTCTCCACTTTGTCCATAATTGCCCTCTTTTTACATGATTTCAGAACGATGACCATAATATGTCACCTTTTATCCATTATACTACATGTATCACAAGAAGGAGGTTTGAATTCAATGTTTAATTCAACCGATTTTCCCAAGCCCACCCTTATTTCAGTCAACGGTGTGGAACTCGAAGTGTTTGAAGCAGGTCGAGAAAACGCAGGAAAACCTATTGTACTCTGCCACGGCTGGCCAGAGCATGCCTTTTCTTGGCGCTATCAGATGGACGCACTTGCTGCAGCGGGATACCATGTCATCGTCCCCAACCAGCGGGGTTACGGCAACTCATCCCGCCCGAACGAAGTAACAGACTATGACATTGAACACTTGTCGGGTGATCTCGTCGCTCTTCTCGATCACTATGGATACGAAGATGCCACCTTTGTCGGTCATGATTGGGGCGCATTTGTTGTATGGGGATTGACCTTGTTGCATCCCAACCGTGTAAACAAGGTGATTAACCTGGCCTTGCCTTATCAAGAGCGCGGAGAAAAACCCTGGATCGAGTTCTTGGAACAAATACTGGGCGGCGACTACTATTTTGTCCATTTCAACCGACAGCTAGGCGTCGCGGACGCCGTATTAGAAGAGAATCCATCCAAGTTCCTTCGCAATATGTTCCGCAAGAACGTGCCTCCCGCACCTCCTCAGCCAGGCATGGCGATGATTAATCTTGCCAGAGCAGACATACTACTCGGAGAGCCCGTAATGAGCGAGAGCGAACTGGCTGTTTTTATCACCGCTTTCGAATCAACAGGGTTCACGGCCAGTATAAACTGGTATAGGAACCTTGATCGCAACTGGCACTTCCTAGCAGACGCAAACCCGATCATCCAACAGCCCACCCTCATGATCTATGGCGATCGTGATTTGATCCCGAAGTTTGAAAGATTGCCAGCGTTCGTGCCCAATGTAGAAGTGGTCAATCTGGATTGCGGTCATTGGATTCAGCAAGAAAAGCCGGAAGAAACAAACCAAGCAATTTTGAAATGGCTGGAACAGCAGGATGCCACCTAATCCCAAGAGCGTTTCAGGGTTGAACCAAGCTGAACCGTATCACAAATAGTAGTAAAGCGGAGAATGGAATGAACAGTGAGTTTAAATAGTAATTAACAAAGATACGACTGGAGCGAAGTTACTAAATCCGGTCGTATCTTTGTTAACAATTATTTAGCTAATTGGCAGTTTACTTCAATACAGGAGTCTAGCATCTCTCTTGAATTTAGGTTAATTATTTGGAAGAATTACTTGTGAGGAGAGATGCAAATGTTGTACATACAGGCAATTGTACTAGACTAGGACGGAACATGACTCGGCAGTGATAAATCCATATCACCTAGAAATTATGAGACTGTTAAAAGATGTTATGATTCTGGAATTCATATTATAGTTGCCACGGCGCGACCACCTAGAGAGGCTAATCAATTTGTAAAGAATTTTCCTTTTGTAGACTATTTGGTTCTCCCCATTCTTCAAAGCTATTGTGAATGCGGGGTCTACAAGTAGCCTGGTTTAAAGAGGAATTTATATGTTTAGGGAGCCTTTCGATTTTTTTACCATGAATCGCATCGTCATTAAGGTCGAATTTATTCCTCATGGCTGGGAGAGTATTATGTATCCAATTAATATGGTATTGTTTGACCTAGATGATACACTTGTACACGTTGACGACTATTGGGAAAATAGTGTCAAGGACGCGTTCAGAAATCATTGCGCCAACGACCGGAGCCATTGCAAAAGAGGCCAAAAGAGCACCCGGAGTCCCTTTTCGAGGTTCATGACCAGCGGTTGTCTCGTGTCCGGTCGAGCTGGTCCGCCAGCACGGCTACCGGGTGTATCCGAACCGGGTACGGTAGCGTTCCACGGCGTCCTGCAGCGTCGGCCCTTCGTTGTAGTTATCCCACGATAGATGTTCGCGGAATGCGAAGCCATTCACCACGCTGATCGCCAGCTTCGCGCCGAACTCGACGTTCGCCTTGGCTTTGCCGCCGCGCACGATCGGTCTCATGTGAGGGTGCGCAATGCTGACGATTCGATCCGGCACGGTGTGTGTTCGCTGTTCGTACATGGCTTGCTGCTGGCGGTAGAGCTCCTGAATGACCAGCAGCTCCTTGTCAAGGCGGCGCGGCTACCGCGTTAGGTTACCCGCCGTCTCGGCGAGACCGGAGATGGGAGCATTATATTTACCCCGCGCTGTGCTGATGAACACGGACGATGGAGGCATCGAGCGAGCATTTTTCGATTGTCTTTAGCCGGGCATCCACCTCGTGTCTTCCGTTCCGCTGGCAATCAGTAAGTATTTGATTATTTCCCATTGGTCGTCTCGAGTTTACCAGTTTCTAAGCTGTTTGGATAGTTTGCAAACACGCCCTAATACGGGGTAAATAAAGGAAAAATATATAAAATTAGTTCTGCTGAGTTAGTCAGTTTAGAGCCTGTTAACGGTTGGGGGAATTTTGGCAAATGAGCAAAAACCTAACGATAAGGTATTCTTATTCATTTCCATTCAAGGAAAGAGTAATGGAGGGAACGAAATATGATTGACGACAAAAACCGAGGAAACCGAAGACCATCACTTTTAGAGCCGCAATCACAAGGCGGAGATACGGCAGATTCTGGGTTTGAATTTCAAAACAACATGATCCTGTGTAAACTTCCGTTTTGGCTATCATTCGAAGGGTTTGATTCAATCATTAGAGAGGCGACAGCTGATTTTGAAGTTAAATTCTTTGCTCCGAGTGATGGTATATATCGGGAAGCAGTTGAAGCGAAAAACCATCGTATTACACCTGGGGAATTTTGGGGAGAAATATCTCGCTTTATGGAATTGGATGAGGGCAGCCCAGGAACTTATAGCAAATTTACATTGTGCTGCAGTGAAATCTCCGATGAACTTAAACCCCTCATATCTGGACTACGCCGTGTCCGTGAACCTCAATCATTCTAGGATCCCGGATCGAAAGTGCTGGATAACTCTTATTCTGATTATGTAGGTAGGGTCAAGGGTCTGGGAAAAGATGAGTTCATCGCCAGGTTCCTTTATGATAAGGTACTTATTGAACACAACTGGAATTTAAATAGAAACGATGATATGGCCAGAGGTATTTTTAGTGCCCAGTTTCAACGACATCTTCCTTTGTATGATGAACTGCCCCAAAAGGAGATTTCAAACATATATGAGGCGTTGCTCGCTTTATTAAAGGCTAACAAAGCTCGCCCTATTACCAGATTACAAATTGAAACTACAATTAAGTGTGCAATTAGTGAAAGGTTCCATTTTGATCAACCTCCTGTAATTATCTCAACAGAAATAGAACAGTATCCAAGGGAAAGTAAGTATTTGCAATTTAAGTGGGCTGTTTTTTTTGGAGGGGAGAACCGTTGTTACCCGAATACTGAGCAGTGGAACGAAACATTGTTGAAACAGCTAAGTGAGACTTCAAGGTGGATTACTGAAAACCGTTCAACAAGGAAAATTTTGCTGAAAGGAAGCCGTCGACTTTCATCTGAGATGGCAATAGGACATGTATTTTCCGCTGTCTCTGGGTTTACTATTGAGATGGAATATCGTGGGGAAAGAATGTCGACAATTGATTTCCCCGATTCCGAGACGCCTGACTATCCGTTTGAGACAAATTATAGTCCAGGTGCTGGTGAACGCTTAATAGTGACAGTTGGAATTATGAAGGAAAACCTCAAACTTGAAGTCGCTCAGTTCATAGAGTTGAACGAGCAAGGTTCATGTCCCGAATTGAATCTATTCTCAGCATCTCCTATCAATTCTGCGAAGCAAGCAAGTCTAGCAGCTGAAAACATTAAAAAAGAGATAATGTCTGCAGTTCTAAAGAGTAATGCAAATTATATTGACTTGTTCTATGCGGGTCCAGCGTATTTAGCTTTATTTTTTGGACACATAAGGAATACTTTACCAAGGATTCAATGTTTTGAACGAGTGAAAGTAAATGTATACGTCCCAACCTGTTTAATTTGACGTACAGTTCCGGAGACTGTCACGCAGAAAGCCTTTGAAAGCAAAATCTAGCAATCTGTAGGGCCGCGGCTTAAACTGGTAGGTGGGTCTGGTTCCTGGATGAACCTATCGAATAGTCCGACTATCTCCATCACAGCCAGCCAAAAGCCCCACACAAACTCCATCAAGCCAACAAAACGGAGAACGTCCATCACAGGCGTTCTCCGTTTTGTCACGCACGATCCCCCAGGGCCTCTCTTGCTACCTGCTGCGCATAGGCTTCACCCAGGCCGATGTTAGGAGGGCAACTGTGGCGATTTTTGTGTATTGCGTCTAGCCCATGCCTTCCCAATCGCGACGACCAGAATCGCAGCACTGGCTAAAGGCCATTACCCACTTGGCTAGCGTAAAGCAGCCTGCAGCCGAAACCAACCCGTTAAAGGTGTTCCGCGTAGTGGTGTAATAGCACCAGCATCGACAAGTTCCCCGCGTAATCGAACAGTCCGGCGAATAACGGAATCATGCAAAGCTTCAACGTGTGGGATGATCCTGGCGATGTCTTGCGAAGAAGCACCCAGGAACTCAGAGCCAAAGCGCTCGTGTAGTCCGGTGAGACTACGCTGCAAGTGCTAGAGGAGCCAGGTAAAGCCGCCCAGTCAGACTCGTATATGTGGCTGTATCGGACAGGGCGATTCCTTTCCAGCAATGTTCCCTATCCATTGGTTCGCTGGACAGTGAAAGGTTCTCCTTGAATCGGTCATATCACAAAATAAACCGATCGGACGAAGCTGTGGTATCCTTACGGTTCCTAGGCCAGAAAGGGAGCAGATCGCGAGGAAGGGTTACTCCTCGAGTTTACCCGCTCTGGTTGCGCCCGCACACCGTGTTGAAATGTTATGAAGGAGATTTTGTGAATGGTCCGTTGTCATCGTTGTCGGTTTGATGGCTGTTCCGAGCATCTCGGGATCACTTCCATCGTTCGCGATTTGACGCTCGAATCCGCGTCATTATGAATTCATGCTTCATTTCTTTCGTTCCTCCGCGTGGTCGTTGAATTCCCAGCAGATAATTTTCACATAATGTCATGAAAATTTATTGAAATTTATTATCTATACTCGAAACAGAAATCAGCTGGATGAACGATACCTCGATTGGAGTGCTGCGAAATGAGCAAGAATAAAAAGGTGTGGATTGTGGCGGTTGCGGTGATGGGCGTGGCTTTGCTATTAATCGTGTATCAGATGCTTAATGGTATGGGGGTTGAAGGGGAGCAACGGCATAAAATGGGGACAATAAGCGGCATATTCAAAACGTTGGGCACCATTTCGGTTTTTCTTGCAGCGGGGAGCTTCTGGTGGATATGGTTTAAGAAACAGCGGAAATCTCCATCTTCTTTCATTCGAGGAATGGGAAAGCTGCTGCATCGATTGCATGAACCGCTTGGCTGGCTGGCCCTGTTGCTGGTTGTTTTTCATGGGGGTTACTACCTGATTACCGATTTTCAGAACCGTGATACCTACTCGGGAATTGCCGCTTTTCTCATCCTGTTAGCGATAGGAGGCTACGGCTTTTTTATCCAAAACATTCGCAATCAATGGATGCGCGTTATTCACCGCACGCTCAGCATTGCGTGGGTACCCGCGTTAATCATTCATGCGGGAGGTTCGGCTTTTATGGCCACACTTCTGACATTGATGGTAGGTGTGTTGGTATGGGTTTTTGGTAAGAAGAAGGTACAACAAGTCGGTTAAATGTAGTTCTTAGTCTCTCGTATGGTACAGGCAGCCAGAGTCTATACGTGGAGGAAACCGGGTTTCATTAAGCGATTGAGGCGGTGGGCGACATGCGTACAATTTATTTGGTTGAGGATGAAGAGCATTTAAATCATTTACTGAAAAAATATTTGGAGAAGGAAGGCTACAAGGTAGTTACCTTCTACGAAGGCGAAGCCGCGCTGCAAAAAATAGCTGACTTGCCCGATTTGTGGATATTGGACATCATGCTCCCGGATATGGATGGGTATCAGCTCATTAAAGCGATCAAAGAATTCAAGCCTCAAACGCCAGTTATTTTTATGTCGGCAAGAAACCAAGAGCTCGATCGCGTGGTCGGTTTGGAGTTAGGCAGCGATGATTATTTATCTAAGCCATTTTTACCCAGAGAGCTCGTGATTCGAACGAATAAATTGCTTCAGCGTCTAGATGTGAGTAAAGCAGAACCCGCGGCTGAATTGGTGTTAGAGGGCTATCTTGTTGATCACCGGTAAAGAACCGTCTATGATCGTGACCAGAAAATTATTCTTACGACGAGAGAATTCAGCCTGCTACAATATTTTATCCAGAACCACAATACCGTTGTGACCCGGGAGCAGATTCTTGAAAAGGTCTGGGGTGATCATTATTTTGGCTCTGACCGCGTTGTCGACGACACGATCAGGCGATTGAGGAAGAAGTTAACCAGAATGAACCTTGAGACCATCTATGGATTCGGCTACAAATTGGACATGAAATGATGAAGATCAGATCACTTACCTTAAGAATATGGATCATTATGTCGATTGTTATACTCAACGTAGCATTGGTTTGTTTATTTGCTTTTTTGTTTATCACGAAAGGCTTTGATAATGACAAATCAACCATTCTTCTGGAGCTTACTCATCGAATTGTATTGGAATCGGTTCAAGAAAACCCCGGGACTGCAAGTGCTACGGAGCCTGTTATTAATCCTCATTATTATCATTTTGTTCTTGATAAGACGAATGGACAGCTCACGCATTCTTCAGGAGCAGCTCCGATTCCGGATGCTTTATCACATCAATTGGATAGCTTCATTCATGAGAATAAAGGACAAATTATAAAAGAAACGATAAATCGCAAGGCATATTTCATTCGAATCAGCCCTGTCGGGGAGTCACGCTATCTTGTTTCCTACACTATCCCTAGTGAGCGTGAGAACTTGCTGAAGATCGTCATCATGGCCTTATTGGTCACATTATTCAGCTTGCCGATCTCAAAATTAATTGCAAACAATATTGCCAAGCCGTTAAAGCAGCTAGAGGAGTACACCAAACGGCTGGCTAATAAAGAGTGGGACAGTGAGCTTGAAATTAGAAGTGAGGATGAGATCGGCAGACTAGCTAAGGCTATGAAGGAAATGAAGGAAGCTCTACAAATAGCGGATGAAGAAGAACGAAAATTTCTGCAAAGTGTCTCCCATGATTTAAAGACTCCGGTCATGGTCATTATGGGGTATGCTCAGGAAATTATCGATGGGATGTATGAGGGGACTCCAGAAGCATCGGCTTTAATTATCAAGAATGAGGCGGCTCGTCTTGAAAGGAAAATCAAACAAATCTTATATTTAAACACACTTGACTATGTATTAGATAATGAACGGGATTATGAAGAGATTTATCTGGATAAGCTGCTGAAGTACCTTGTAACTAATTTCCAAGCTGTGAATTCCGAATTATTATGGAGCTTAACACTGAATGCCAAACAAGCTGTCGTCTTGGGCAGTCAGGATCGGATACGTGTATCCATAGAGAATGTTTTGGAGAATCAGCTTCGATTTGCAAGAAAGACGATTGAGGTTGTTTTGATGGATACAGGACTGTTTTGGAGAATTGAAATCAGCAATGACGGTCCATTCATTTCTGAAAAGGATATCGACCACATTTTTAAGTCTTTCTTTAAGGGGCATAATGGAAATTTCGGGCTTGGTTTAAGCATCTCCAGTAAAATAATCCAGTTTTACGGGGGGAGCATTGAAGTGCAGAACCGCAATGGACAGGTATGCTTTATAATTACTTATCCTAAGAAATAAGGCTGGACCACCCGAGAGGAAACGATGGTCAAGGGGAGATGTAACACAGGCCGGGCCAATGCATCTCCCAGATCCTTTCAACACCGCTTTCGCAGCGGTGTATTTTATTTGTTCTGGCGGGGTGTCAACCGCTTCAGCTTGCGCTGCTCCTCCAAGAGTTGACTCATTTGTATTCGGATTTTCTCTGATTCGGGCGTTGCCCAGGCGGGATAGGCAAGATTGCGGGTTTCTAGCGGATCTGCAGTCAGGTTGTACAGCTCGTATTCTTCGGGCACGGGCACCGTCTTGCAGGAAATGATGCAGGAGGCCGGCTGCTGCGGATTACTGCATAGGCTCCAGGGAAGCTGGACGGTTATGTCGCGAGCGCCAGGATCGCTCCAGAACTGCTTGTTATCGAAGTAGCGGGAATATTTCCAGCGCTGCTTGTGCGGTGAGTCTTGCAGGGGAAGCTCGGTGATTACGGTTTCGATATGGTTCGGCTGCATGACGGAAGGATACGCAGCGCCTAACGCATTCACCTGGCGCTGTCCGCGTGTCATGTCATCGTCCGTCATAAAGTATACGGTCTGTTCTTCTTTTGACTTTTTACCGTAAAGGAGGCTAGGAGTCAGGTCACGGCCGACAAATGGACGCACCTCACTGAAGCTGCTGTTCAGCCGCTGCTGGATGTGCTCGGCATTCACTCCTGCAAGCCCGAGCATCGTTGGCAGCAGATCAACATGGGAGGTAAGCTCGGTGAAGTGTTCCGGCTCCGGAAATAGGCGCCTGTTATGCAGGAGAAACGGCACATGCAGGACCTCCTGGTAAGCACAGTACATTTTTTGATACAGTCCTCCATGGGCCCCCTGCATATCGCCGTGGTCGGATGTGAAGATGACAATGGTTTCGTCATAAAATGAAGAACGCTTGAGGGCATCCAGCACCCGCATAAGCTGCTGGTCGGCATTTTTTTGCAATTGGCAGTACAGCTTCCTATAGAATGGCTGATTGTGAATCGGCTGGATCGCCAAGGGATAAATGTCCCGGTAGCTTGCTTGGCAGCGCGGCTTGGTGTGCAGTGATTCATGTAGGGTCGGGGGAGCAGGGACCTGCGGCATAGGGCCTACATCAAAACGAAACAAGCCCGTCAGTTGCTCGGTCAAGGAGCCGTACAGGGTGATATCGTGCGGGTTGACAAATGAAGCGGCGACGAGCCACGGCTTCGCGTTCGGATCGGCGCCTTTTTGGCGATCCAGGGCTTCAATGAGCGCCACAGTTTCCGCCCCATATACGGTGTCCCGTCCGCTTAAGCCGATGGCAGCGGAAGAAGCCGAATTGCGGGGATTGCGGCCATGCGGCTCGGGTCCGATCCACGAGGAGAAGCCGAAGGGCTCCAGAGGATTGGCGTGCAAATACAGCTCCTCGCGCTGCCGATCGGGGACACCTGTAACGGGATCGTAACTGGTGACATCGGTTTCTGTCCCGGGCACGACAATATCCTCATAGGATATGTGCCACTTGCCCTTGTAGTAGGTCTGGTACCCAGCCTCTCGAAAATAATTGCCCATCGTAGGCACTGTATTCCGGTTCAGCCAGAACATGTCAGAGTCGAAGGCGCTTTTGGCCATGCCGTTCGTTTGAGTCACCCCGTGCAGGGACGGATAATGTCCCGTCAGCATGGTGGCTCGGCTTGGACAGCAGGCCGCGCTTCCGATATGGTGAGCATGCAGCTCCATACCGTGCTTACGCAGAAACGCTTGGGCGGGAAGATGCTTTTCTCGCCAGTCGCGAATCTCTTGGCTCTCGTATACAGGCGGATACCGCTGTTCATCGACAATGAGCAAAAGGAAATTCGGCTTACCCGGTATACTGCCCGGCCGCCGTAATGGATTCATAAGCGCCGTACCTCCTGTCTTGCAGCTGTTAACCTAGGTGTATGACAAGAGGCATGGCGCTATGTCAAGGGTTCTACTTCGCTGCTGCAAAGGTATTCTGCTTGGGTAAGCTGCTGCGAACATTTCGGAGGGCATAGCGGCTGATTGGTTTGCCACTGGCACCGCGCGCAGCTCCCAGCGCGCGGTGTTTCGCTGCATGACGGGTCGGTCGACCACCTGGCCGTAAGTGCTAGGGTACTGTGAAGTGTTAATAGTTGTTTATCAATTCTAAAATACTATGATCCCGTTGAGGCCATTGTTCTCTGTCGGCTCTTAATTGAATCAAATGGGTTTCTATATTATCTGGAGTAAGGCGTATGCCGAAATAGGAAGGTACCTGCTCTATATTTTTGTCCAGCATTCGGTAGAGCATCAGATTGCCGATTTTTTTAGAAAAGTGGGAGAGATCATTGTAATTTTCCCTATCGTGCAAAGAACTCATCGATATGTCATGGTAGCCTGAAAAGTCCCAGATGGGGACAATGGCTGTTACTTGCCTTTTCCAGTCTTCGAATTGGCTCCATAGACCATTTTGCCAGAATGTTTCTAGCACAATCGCATGAACGGGACTAATATAGACATATAATTTGATGTTATTTTGGTCACATAATTCCTTTATTTTTTGGATGTTCATGAGACTTTTTGATGAGAGTTGAAACTTCGTTGGCAAAAGCCTTACTGTTTCTTCATTGGCGTTAGGAGGATAAACAAGGTTTTCATCAAAGCTCCCGTCTCCCAAATATCTGTTTTCTGTATAGTTGGCCGTATGTCTGAGATTGTCCGTTAACACCTTACGGCTATCGATCAAAGCCTTTTCCGAGAGCAAGCTCGCAAATAGGTCTTGGGTATAGAAAAAAGAGCTTAATCTTGCCTCCTTAAAGTTTGCATGGTCGGGATAATTGTTATCGAATACTTCGAAATCCAGCCCGAGAAAGACCGTCTTCAAATTGTTATCAACTCTCATGGTGTATTCTAAATAAGCGAGATCGATTTTAGGGTTTGCCGCGGAAAGTCCCAGGTTATAAGTTTTCCAACCGGTCAGGGATTCAATAAACGGAGGATTAAGCCGCATAGCCCGGGATGTTCCTAAAACAATGGCATCAGGCTCGTATTTTTTGACTTGAAAAGCTTTGATTAGATACGGGTCGCTTTCGACGCTCTTTTGATAGTTAAATTCCCTGCCTGCGAAGTGATAGATTCCGTAGGGGTCGACTACGTAATTCATTCCGGCAATGGAGCTGAGAGAGAGCATGATAAAAGAAAGCACATATATCGTCCACTTTTTGTAGGGCTGCATGATCTCACCTGGACCTCAAAATTTAAAATAAAGAAACTCGGATATCTTAGTCAAACTTAAAATAGAGTAGACCATTAGAGCTGTAATAAATAAAGCTCGGAGAAAGGTGGGCTTGAAGCTTTTTATTAATTGGGAAGAATTCTTGAACCCGAGAATAAGGATTAGACCCAGTAGGACAAAGCCCAAGGCCGAGACTTTGTCTTTTAGCGCTGTACTTTCAAACCGCAGGCCGAAGGCGGATAGTGGACTTAAGAATGGAGATAGCTGCTCGGGCAAAATAAAGCCGTTCAAGCCAAGCAAAGCTTTGATAAGCAGCAGGGCTTGGTCCAGATCGCTTATTCGAAAGAAGACAAGTATAAGATTGATATAGCTGAATGTAAGCCCCCAGCCTATGAAGAAGGGCAGCTTGATGTTCAGCCGGCTCCACATCCGATAGATGACAACGCCGACTCCCATCAGTAAACCCCAAATCATAAAATTCCAGCCCGCGCCATGCCAAATACCGCTTAAAAAGAATAGCAAAATGACATTTATCCATGTTTTCGCTTCTGTCCCCATTTTGATTCGCGAGGATGCAAAAAGCTTCTTGGTCAGCCACCGATTCATCGGATAGTACACATACTCATATAAGAACCGGGTTAAGGTTATATGCCAGCGCGCGACTAAATCCTGGAAATTTGTTGCTTTATAAGGCGAATCGAAATTGATCGGCAGCTTGATGTTAAACAATAACGCCAGCCCTATGGCCATATCCGAATACCCGCTAAAATCAAAATATAATTGTAAGGTATAAGAAAGAATGACTGTCCAGGCATCGAAAAATGTTATTGTGGCCAAATTATTCGTGCCATCGAATACGGTTCCGGAGAGATGATCGGCAAGGATGACCTTTTTGAACAAGCCGATTGCAAAAATGAAAATCCCGGACGCGATGTTCTCGTAGTTGATATTTAAATTTTTATTACTCTGAAATTGAGGCATCATGACCCGATGATGCACGATAGGTCCGGCAATCAGATGAGGAAAAAAGGTAATAAATAGTAAGTAATTGATAAAGTTATAATTTTCAACTTTCCCTTTGCGGCAATCTACTAAATAGGAGATTTGTTGGAATGTAAAGAAACTGATTGCCAGCGGCAGTACAAGATTCAATAATGGAACGTGGGCTGAAAACAAGCTATTTAGATTGGTTAGGAAAAAATCGAAGTATTTGAAATATCCAAGGAGAAGCAGGTTGAAAATAATTCCAAATACCAAAAGTGCATGTTGCCGATGCAGAATAAGAAGCCGACCGATGAAGAAATTAACTGTGATAGACAGTAAAATCAACGGTAAATAGCGGGGATTCCAGTACCCGTAAAAGAAGAGAGAACAAGCCGCCAGCCATGCTCTCGAGGTATAAAGAGGAGCGAAGCGGTTGAGAACGAAGTACCCTGTGAATACAACAGGTAAGAAAAAGAAGATAAACTGGGGAGAATTAAAAAGCATTCGTACACTTCCTATACGATCATGATGATTTGAGAAGGAGTAATGGTAAATTTTTTGAGAAAACGGCACTTAAAAAGTGTAGATCAAAATCGCTATAAAAGATACTGAACCTTTATGGATCTAATGGAGCCGGATGGAAATAATTACTTTCGCAGGAATCCTGGAAGGCTCTGTTCCAAGTTCAGGATTGCATACTGTTTGTCGGGGCCGGTAAGGCGGGTTCCTTCTGTTTAAGAATGTGTTTGAGAGAATTATGAGAGAAGGCTCTGGTAGAATGCAGAGGAGTTTATATAGGTGCTCAACTACCAGAAGAGGAGAATGGAAGTTATGAACTGGGGGCAGGAAAAAAAAATGACAGGAACACCTTGGGGATGGGGGATTTTATTACTCGTGTCTTCTCTGATGCTTTTTGTGTTTCCCGTACAGGCGGAGGAACAATGGAGCGAATATGCCAAAATCGGGCCGACCAGCAATAATGCGTTGGGGGGATTCCTCAACCCAAGCGGCGTGGCGGTGGACAACATAGGGAATATCTATGTAGCAGATAACACGAATCATCGTATCCAGAAGCTTACCGCCGCTACGGGGGCGTGGAGCGAATGGAAGAAGGACGTCATTGGACCCGCATACGGGAGCGGGCTGGGGGAGTTCTCTAATCCGAATAGCGTGTCGGTGGATAATAATGGGAATGTGTATGTCGCGGATGCAAGCAATCATCGTGTTCAGAAGCTGACGGTCGCTACCGGCGAGTGGAGTGAGTGGAAGAAGCCCGGAGGCGGAGCGGGGAGCGGCTTGGGCGAGTTTAACAACCCCAGGGGCGTGGCAGTAGACAGCCATGGGAATGTTTACGTTGCCGATGCATGGAACCATCGTATTCAGAAGCTGGACGCAGCGACAGGAGTATGGAGCGAGTGGAAAAAAAGCGGCGGCGGGTTGGGGAATGGACTCGGCCAGTTTAATATGCCCTCCCGCGTAGCCATAGACAGCAGCGGCAATATATATGTTGCGGATACAAGCAATCATCGTGTTCAGAAGCTGACGGCCGCTACCGGCGAGTGGAGTGAGTGGAAGAAGCCCGGAGGCGGAGCGGGGAGCGGCTTGGGCGAATTTAACAATCCATATGACGTGTCTGTAGATAGCCAGGGAAATGTTTATGTTGCGGAGCTGAATAACCATCGCATTCAGAAGCTGGATGCGGCTACCGGCGAGTGGAGCGAATGGAAGAAAAATGGCGGTGGCCCGGGAGGCGGTCTTGGTGAGTTTTATACGCCGAAGGGTATCGCTGTAGACAGCGACGGAAACCTTTATGTAGCGGATTCAGGCAATGCGCGTATTCAGAAGCTGACGGCCGCTACAGGAGGTTGGAGTGAGTGGGTCTACGAGGGGGCGATTCCGGGGGAAGGCTTAGGCGAGTTCAGCTACCCAAGCGGAGTGACGACGGACAACGAACGAAATCTGTATGTCGCCGATTACGATAACCATCGTATTCAGAAGCTGAATGCAGCTACCGGGGAATGGAGCGAGTGGAAAAAGATCGGCGGAGGCTATGGCGACGGCCTTGGCGAGTTTGAGAATCCGAATGATGTTGCAGTAGATGCCGGCGGCAATGTTTATGTAGTCGACCGGTTTAACCACCGTATCCAAAAACTGACCGCAGCCACAGGAATATGGACCGAGTGGAAAAAGAACGGGGGCGGCCAAGGAAGCGGTCTCGGGGAATTTGATTATCCTGGGGGAGTGGCCGTCGATCATGATGGCAATATGTATGTGGCGGACACCAATAACAACCGTATTCAGAAGCTGGATGCGGCTACCGGCGAGTGGAACGATTGGAAAAAGGCAGGCGGGGGCAGCGGCAGCGGCCTTGGAGAATTCCGTCAGCCTGCCAGTGTGGAGGTAGATAGCGACGGCAATGTGTATGTCGCGGATACCGGGAACAACCGCATTCAGAAGCTGGATGCGGCTACCGGGGAGTGGAACGATTGGAAAAAGGCAGGCGGGGGCAGCGGCAGCGGTCTTGGTGAATTTGATGAGCCCTCTAGCGTCGCAGTAGCTGCTAACGGAGATATTTATGTTGCGGATCTGGGAAACCATCGTATTCAGAAGCTGGAGCTATCCAGCGGGGTATGGAGCCAGTGGAAGAAAAGGAGCGGCGGAGAGGGAAGCGGTCTGGGCGAATTCGCCAGTCCAAGCGGAGTCGCGGTAGATAGCACAGGGACCGTATATGTCGCTGACTTCGGAAATAGCCGTATCCAGAAGTTAATTACTTTCGCAGCACCGGCGGGAGTGCCGGGAGTGCCGACGGATGTAACAGCCGAGGTGGCAGGCGGTGAATCACAAGCGACAGTGCATTTTACGGCCCCGGCTAATGATGGGGGCAGCCCGGTCACCGGATATACTGTGCTCTCGAATCCCGGAGGACGGACAGGGACGGGTACAAGCAGCCCGATCACGGTGACCGGCCTAACGTATGGCACGGCGTATACGTTTACCGTCGTGGCGACGAACAGTGTAGGGAGCTCAGGCGCTTCTGCAGCTTCCAATAGCGTGACGCCGACGGCACCGGCGGGAGTGCCGGGAGTGCCGACGGATGTAACAGCCGAGGTGGCAGGCGGTGAATCACAAGCGACAGTGCATTTTACGGCCCCGGCTAATGATGGGGGCAGCCCGGTCACCGGATATACTGTGCTCTCGAATCCCGGAGGACGGACAGGGACGGGTACAAGCAGCCCGATCACGGTGACCGGCCTAACGTATGGCACGGCGTATACGTTTACCGTCGTGGCGACGAACAGTGTAGGGAGCTCAGGCGCTTCTGCAGCTTCCAATAGCGTGATGCCGACGGCACCGGAAGCACCGGCGGACGTGCCTGGCGCCCCGACAAGTGTAACTGCTGCTGCGGGCGGCGGGGGAGCGATCGTGAGCTTTCATGCTCCCGCCACCGATGGGGGCAGCAGGATTACCAGCTACATTGTTACATCCAGCCCGGGCGGATTGGTTGCGGCCGGAGCAAGCAGCCCGATCACGGTGACCGGCTTAACGTATGGCACGGCCTATACGTTTACGGTAGTGGCGATCAATCGTGTGGGAAGCAGTCCTGCCTCTGACGCTTCAAATGTGATACGGCTGGAGTCAGCTTCAAATCGCGATAATAGTGATACCAGTGATAGCAATGACAGCAGCGGCAGCGGGCAGCCACAGCCAGCAGCTCCAACAATGCCAGACCCGGCAGGTGCCGTCGTTCTCGTCAATGGTAAGGTTGAGCATATTGGCGCGTTAAAAATAACGAGCATAGATTCACAGTCAGCAGCTATCATTACGATCGATCAGAGCAAGCTGGCGGAAAAGCTTGCGGAGGAAGGCCCGTCTGCTGTCGTGACCATCGTAGCAGACGCTAAAGCCGATATTGTGCGCGGAGAGCTTAACGGTCAGATGGTACACAGCATGGAACTGCAGCAAGCGGTGCTGGAGCTGAAAACAGACAAGGCAACCTACCATTTGCCTGCTAAACAAATCGATATCCAGTCCATATCGGAGCGGTTGGGCAAATCGCCGGCGCTGCAGGATATCCAGATTCAGATCGAAATTGCCGTGCCTCAAGCGGGCCAATGGGCGACTAATCCTTCTGCGGAAGGAACAATTTCAATCATCGCTCCGCCAATAGATTTTACAATAAAAGCTGTGTATAAAGATGAAATCATAGAAATTACAGCATTCAATGCCTACGTTGAACGAACCATTGCCATTCCGGATGATACTGATCCCGGTAAAATTACAACGGGAGTTGTGGTTGAAGCCGATGGGACGCTTCGCCATGTGCCGACGAGAATCGTACAGCTTGACGGCAAGTATTATGCCAAGATTAACAGCATGACGAACAGCACTTATTCGGTTGTGTGGCACCCGGTTCAATTTCAAGATATGGAGCTCCACTGGGCCAAGGAAGCCGTTCATGACATGGGATCGCGCATGGTTATTAACGGTATCGGACAAGGGAATTTTCATCCCGATCAAGATATTACACGTGCGGAATTTGCGGCGATTCTAGTGCGCGGATTAGGCTTGCGGCCGGAGCCAGACAGCACCTTCTTCTCCGATGTTCATACTGGCGAATGGTTTGCCGGGGCGATCGGGACTGCATTCAAATATAACCTGATTAGCGGCTTTGAAGACGGCGCCTTCCGTCCGAACGATAAGATTACACGTGAGCAAGCGATGGTTATTATGGCAAGAGCAATGAGCTTTACCGGGCTTGCGGAAGCTGCTCCTTCCCAGGATGGACCGTTCGAGAATTCGTTTTCCGATGCGGGAAAAATATCCGTTTGGGCAAAGGGCGGAAGCCTCAAGAGCCTGCAAACGGGACTCGTTTCCGGGCGGAACAGTAAGGAGCTGGCGCCTCAAGCGTTCATGACACGAGCAGAGGTTGCCGTTATGGTTCAGCGGCTTTTGCAAAAATCGGGGTTGATTTGAGCGGCATGGTCAGGGTGAACCCGCCTGCGCTAGGGAAGCTGCCGGTGTCCTGGCACAGCAAACGAACGTTTCTTTATGTAGATGCAGAATAAGCGCAAAAATAAAAGGTGCCTCAGCCATCCATGGCTTGTGAGGCACCCTTTTTTGATTTGAACTGCACTGCGGTGCAGCTGTTGTTCACGCCTGAAGCACGTGCCGCGGCAATGAAGCCAATACCGTGCCTGCCGTGCAAGGCAAATCTACATCAGCGGAGATGTATCCAACCGATTAGTCGGTATCGTTCGACCATTTCAGCACGTCGAATAATTTAAACACGAGGCTGAGCAGAATGGCGACTACGGTCGCAAGGGCCATTCCTTTCAGCTCCAGATGTCCCCACTTGAACACCGCGCCGCTGAGGCCGACGACCAGAACAACGGTGGTCAGGATGAGGTTCGCAGGCTTGGCATAGTCGACCTTCGTTTCGACCAGCATACGGATACCGGATGCGGCGATTACTCCGAACAGCAGCAGGGAAACACCGCCCATAACCGCGGTCGGAATAGTTTGGATGAGCGCGGAGAGCTTGCCGACGAAGGAAAGGACGACCGCCATTACAGCCGCCAGACCGATAATCCAAACGGAGTAGACGCGGCTGATTGCCATGACCCCGATATTCTCACCGTAAGTCGTATTCGGGGTTGAACCCACGCCTGCCGAAATAACCGTGGAAATTCCGTTGCCGAGCAAGGAGCGGCTGAGTCCGGGGTCTTGGGATAAATCCTTGCCTACGATATTGCCGGTCACGATCAGGTGTCCGATATGCTCGGCGATAACGACAAGCGCAGCAGGGGCAATAATGGCGATGCTCGGCCAATCCCATACCGGTGCATAGAAGGTCGGGATCGTCACCCAGCTGGCGGCGCTCAAGGTTTCCTGCACCTGAACAAGCCCAAGGATGCTGGACAGCACATAGCCGACAATGATGGCAATGAGAATCGGGATGATTTTGAAAATACCGCGGAACAGAACGGATCCAAGCACGCCGACCAGCATGGTGACGACGGCAACTGTCACGGTAGTGGGATTCGGGGACCAGTCCGCCGGCGCACCGTCCGGAGTAATGAAGCCGGCCATCTTGGCTGCCGTCGGAACGAGCTCCAGCCCGATGACTGCGACAATGGCTCCCATCGAAGCGGGAGGAAATACGACGTTAATCCAGCCGGTGCCCACATAACGGATGAGCAGGGCGACGATGATGAATAGGATGCCGACCGCCAGAAAGCCTCCTAGTGCGGCCTGGTATCCTTTTTCGGCCAGAACGACAAAGACCGGTGAAAGGAAAGCAAAGCTGGAGCCGAGATAAGCGGGGATTTTCCCCTTGGTAATAAAGATATACAGCAAGGTGCCGATACCGTTCATCAGCAGGATGGTGGCCGGATCGACCTTGAACAGAATGGGCACGAGAACCGTTGACCCGAACATGGCAAACAAATGCTGCAGCCCGAGCGGCAGGCATTTCCAGAAGGGCGGTCTCTCATGGACTTGGATGATTTGTGACATTGACGTTCCCCTTTTGACTTTTTTAATATTGTTGTCCTACCGTATTATAGTGCATGCATGGATGCATGAAAAGACGAATTTATGAAAGAGCCGGCACTGAATAAACCCGGCGGAAGAAAGAAGAAAAGAAGCCGAAGCTTGAAAAAGTGAACGAGATCGACCAAAATATAGACATCAATACATGCTAAATAAAGAGTCATTCGCAGATAACAAGCCTACATAATGAGGAGGGCTATATTCATGGAGATAGGGATAAGCACATTTGTCGAGACATCGCCCGATGTTCAAACCGGTGAGGTGATGAGCCACGCCCAGCGGCTGCGCGAGGTAGTCGAGGAGATCGTGCTGGCGGACAAGGTCGGGCTGGATGTATACGGGGTAGGAGAGCATCATCGTAAGGATTATGCGGCCTCGTCTCCGGCTGTGGTGCTGGCTGCGGCCGCGGCCCAAACGAAACGGATTCGGCTGACCAGCGCGGTGACGGTGCTTTCTTCGGCTGATCCGGTGCGTGTGTTTCAGGATTTTGCCACGCTTGACGGGATTTCGAGTGGCCGGGCGGAAATTATGGCGGGCCGGGGTTCTTTTATTGAATCGTTCCCGTTGTTCGGCTATGACTTGAATGACTACGACAGCCTGTTTGATGAGAAGCTGGAGCTGCTGCTGAAGCTGCGCGAATCGGAGAAGGTGACCTGGAAAGGCGGACACCGTCCGGCGATTAACAATCTGGGCGTGTATCCGCGCCCGGTTCAACAGCCTTTGCCGGTCTGGATTGGCAGCGGAGGCAATTCAGAATCGGTTATTCGTGCCGGTCTGCTCGGATTGCCGCTCGTTCTGGCGATTATCGGCGGCCGTCCCATTCAGTTCGCTCCGCTGGTTGATCTGTATAAGCGAGCGGCTGCACAAGCCGGGCATGATGTATCCAAGCTGCCGATTGCTTCTCATTCACACGGCTTCGTTGCCGAGGATCTTGAGATGGCGGTGGAGAAGTTTTTCCCGTCCACTCAGGCCAGTATGAATGTCATCGGGCGGGAGCGGGGCTGGGGGCATTACAGCCGCGCCAGCTATGATGCGGCCCGCAGCTTCGAGGGGGCGCTGTACGTAGGGGACCCGGAGACGGTGGCACAAAAAATCATTTATTTGCGGAAAAATGTAGGCATTACCCGGTTTTTACTGCACGTTCCGCTTGGCACCATGCCGCATGAGGAGGTCATGCGAGCCATTGAGCTGCTCGGTACGGAAGTCGCGCCGCGGGTGCGGGCGGAGATTTCCCGTTGGGAAGCGGAGAATAAAGCGTAGTAAAGCAAGAAAGCGCCTCTTGTACAGGCGGGAGTGCTCCGTTGAGGGCATTCCTTCCCGGATAAGGCGGCGTTTTTTGTTTTTTTGCATGTCAAGAAGGGAACACGGGGAGCGGTTGGTGGAGTGAACCGAAAACCCGCGCCAACACGTCCTGGAAAGGGTCGCTGCTGGCGGCGGCTCTTATTGTCATCGTCCTTTTTATGAGGCTGGGTCCGGTTTCATGACCCTTCTTTCTATGGAAAACAAAATGCCAAAGGACCTGAAAACTAGGATATCATTGGTAGTGTTCATATCCGATGATAGAAAGAGGTAGAACGATGGAAAAAGAGCTGTTGGCACAGCTGACCCTTTGGCATGAAGAGGATGAATTTGAACAAATCGTAGATCGGATTACAAAGATTCCTGAGCAGGACAGGGATTATGATCTCATTAGTCATTTGGCCAGAGCGCTTAACAATCTGGCTCGATATGAGGAAGCGCTTGAACAGCTGCTATCGATCGCGGCTCAAGGGGAAGCTGACCGGGAACGGCTCGACGAGCATTTGCAGTCTGTACAATAACGATGTGGCGGAACGAATGGAGGATTCGAAACAGTGTCTGCATTACCTAATTGTCCAACATGTAATTCAGAGTATACCTACGAGGATGGAAGCCTGCTTATCTGTCCGGAATGCAGTCATGAATGGACGCCGGGAGCGGAAGCCGGCGACAGTGAAGAGCGCGTTATCAAGGATGCCAATGGGAACATTCTGAACGATGGCGATTCCGTGGCGGTCATTAAAGACCTGAAGGTAAAAGGAAGCTCAATGGTGATCAAGATTGGCACCAAGGTCAAAAACATCCGGCTGATTGACGGCGATCACGATATCGATTGCAAAATCGACGGCTTCGGCGCAATGAAATTGAAATCCGATTTTGTGAAAAAGATTTAATAGAAACAAAGGCTGATTCAAAGGTCTGCTCCGAAATAGTAGCAACAGAACCTCCAAGCACCACTGGATAAGTGGGATTGGAGGTTCTTTTTTCTGTGAAAGAGCTGCTTTCATACCGGGGATGCGATAGAACGTCATGACGGTTTTTAGACGAGCCTTCCGTTCTGCCGTGCTGTCTGTCGGGCCTCAGGTGTTCTTTACGCTCTATGGCGTCTTGTGGCTTATGTTCTCGGGTGAAACACTTTGGTGTGGAGCACATCGAACGCATGGCTGATTTCCGCCAGCTCCTCCTCAGACATATCCTTGATCCGCTGGCGGAAGCGGGCTTCGATTTGCTGAAACGATTCGTTCATCAAGGCTTGGCCTTCGGGGGAAAGCCGGATATACTGCTTGCGCCGATCATCTGCGGCGGTGAATCTCCCGCACAGGTTTTTGGCGGTTAGCTTCTTCAGCTCCCGGCTCGTATTAGGCATCGACACATGCATACAGTCACTGATTTGGCTTGGGGTTACTGGCTGGCTGACGGCAATATATTCAAGAATGCTGTATTGCAGCGGGGTTATTTCATCCGATTTGACCCCTTTGGTCAGATCGCATTTGACTTGATATACAGCGGAGGTAAAGGCTACGAGCTTTTGAAACAATGCGGTCTGGTCCATTCGGTCCATAGGGTTCACCTCTTAAATGAAACGATAGCAAATTTATTATCATAAAGCAATTATCATTTGACAACTTAAAAAAGGGTGTGCTAGGATTTGGTTATCATATGATAATAAAAGAGGTGGGCCCTATCATGAATATGCTCGTCATTTATATCCATCCGAATCATCAGAGCCTGAGCTATGCTTTTTTACAGCAGGTACTCCGGGGCAGCCGTGAGAATTCGAATATTACCGACATTCAGGTGCTGGACCTGTATGAGGAGCATTTCAACCCCGTGCTGGTGTTCAATGAGACCAAACGGAGAAGAGATATGCATGCCGATCCCGCTCTTCAGAAGTACCGGGAACAGCTGATCTGGGCCGACAAAATTGTGCTGGTGTATCCGATCTGGTGGGGGCGGCCGCCGGCGATGCTGCTGGGCTATATCGATCAAATGTTTGCATCTGGCTTCGCCTACAGGGATAAGGGCGGGCTGCTGCCGGAAGGGCTGCTGAAGGGGAAGTCGGCGGTTTGTATTTCCTCTATGCAGGGCCCGACGCACTACCCCTTGTTCTTTTTAAACAATGCGCATAAAATCTTAATGAAGAGAGCCTTGTTCGGATATGTGGGCATAAAGCCGGTGAAGTTTTTTGAGTTCGGCAATATGGAAAGCAAGAACGGCCGGCAAAGTGAGAAGCTGGAGAAAATATACCGGTACTTCAAAACCATTGCGCGATAACCCGGATTAGGTGTTCCGTCATGACGGCCTGCCGTCCGGGGGAAGGATGGCGCTGTATGCCGGGCAACGATTTGTCAGAAAAAGAGGGCCGGATGGAACACGAATATCGTGCAATGGAACGATTGGCGGAGGCAGGACAGTTTTTTGCCGAACGCTGCAGCCGGCTGTTCATATCCTAGGTAAAGTAGGCTATAATTACCCTGCAAACATCAATTATTAGGGGAAATTGAGCATGCAATGGATGCACGGATATCCGTATTATTTGCTGATGGGTGGTGCATTTGGGCTCTATGTGAGCTTGAGGGCTTATCCATTCCGGAACACCCCCGGCAGACGCTATGTGTGGCTGTTGATGCTGTGCTCCAGCGCGGCTGTGTTTGCGACGGTCTGTGAGCTGATGACGGACTCGTTTGCGGGAAAGCTGTGGTGGCGTAATCTGCAGCAGCTCCCGTTTTTTTTGAGCGGTTTGTTTTTTTACGCGTTTGCCCGCGATTATGTCGGGCGATCGCCGGATAGGATGAGGCGGCAGCTGTTCCGGCTGTTTATTCCGATGGCCCTTTATGTGCTGCTTATTTATACTGATCCCTTCCATCATCTGATGCGCAGCAGCGTCGGCCTGGAGACCGTCATGGGTCTCAGCAGCATCACGGTTCAACCGACACTGCTGAATATGGCTTTTATTGTGTACAGCCAGCTGCTTTGCCTGTATGCCGTATTCTGCCTGCTTATCTGTCTGCCGAACACCCCCAAGCATTATTACACACAGCATCTGCTGCTGCTGGGGGGAGGGCTGCTGCCGGTCGTGGCTCTGCTGGTGCTGCCCATCCTCAATATTCCTGTGCTGGGCTACACCTCGCTGTCCTTTCTCCCGGCCGGAGTCATTATGTATTTGGCCTTGTTTCGGAACCGGGCGGCGTCCATATGGCCGATTGCCAAAGACAAGGTGTTTGAGCATATGAAGGACGGGGTCATTCTGGTGGACCGGCATGATGTGATAGCCGACCTGAACCGGCCCGCCGGGGAGATGCTGGCTTTGATGAGCGGAGAGCGGCCTGCGGCCTGGATTGGCCGGCCGATTCGGAGCTATTTCCATCCGCATCCTGACCTTCAAATGGCATACCGGGCCAAAAAGGAGCATTACATCGAGATTGACTTCGCGGAGGAGGACGATTTGTGTTACGGGGTATCGTTTATTCCGGTGGGGGCCAAGGATGCTCAGCCCGCCGGGATGCTGCTTATTTTGTATGATCATAGCGATAAGAAGCGGTATGAGCGCGAGCTGATTTATCAGGCGACGAAGGACGATCTGACCGGCGTCTTCAATCGCAGGGAATTTCTGCGCCGGGTGAATCTGCTGCTGGAAACGGGAGAGAGCGTGGTGTCCCTGCTGCTGTTCGATCTGGATGATTTCAAGCTCATCAATGACACGCACGGGCATCGGGCGGGGGATCAGGCGCTGAGCGACTTTGCCGGGCATCTCCAGCAGTTTTTTAGCGGCAAAGGCATCGCGGCCCGAATCGGGGGAGAGGAATTCGCGGTATGCCTTTCGGGATATCGCGATTATGAGGCTCTGGAGGAGGCGGAGAAGTTCCGGGTCGCCGCCGCTTCGCGCGCTGTCCTGCTGCCGGCGGCTACGATCTCCGTGACCGTAAGCATTGGCATTGCGCATGGGGAGCAGCCCGGAAGCACATTCGAGGAGCTGTACCAGCAAGCGGATGCAGCCCTTTATCACTCCAAGGAGACGGGCAAAAATAAAACGACCGTCGCGAATGGCCCGTCCGCTGGCTCGTAAGGGCGGAAGGCAACGTTCCGAGCTCCATGGATGAAGCCTGATATTGAAAAAAAGCAGACGCCTCTCCTGCACTGAACGATGACCTCAAGGCGGGTCTGCGTTCCAACAGGAGAAAGGGTCTGCTTTTCTTGCAGCTTGGGCCTGGGCAGCATTACGGACAGCCCGACACGGCTGCATATGGCTTTTATTTTCACGGCATGAACCGATAGAGCCTGTTGTATGGCGGTGCCGGCCCTTTAGGCGTTATTCGGCTGTCGATCGCGCCGGTTATTTCGATCGGCGGACACGCTCTTTTCTTAGCAAATATACGAAGTATGGCGCGCCGATGATAGCGGTCATAATCCCGACGGGCACCTCCCGGGGAATCATGATGCTGCGGCCAAGGCAATCGCCCAGCAGCATCAGATCGGCCCCGTACTCGGCCTCTTTGGTCCGGGGCACCTGGACTTCAATCGGGCTGTGCCTGGAATGGCAGGAGAACCCCTGCGTGACGATGACCGGCTCCCTGCCGCCTGCTACAATCGTTACGTGTCCCCGGCGGACGACGATCATCATGCAGCTGTTGGCGGGGCAGCTCAAGGCTTGAGAGACGGAGCTGGACTGCACATGCTCGAAGACCGGAATCATGGCGGTGAGCTGCTGAAAATTCATAGAGGCGGGCCCTTTCTTGCATCAGTCTTGTGGGATGAAAACGCACATAGCATCTACTTATGATATTGACACACCGTTCCCCGCGACAGACAGTTCTGCAGATCGCGCTATCGGACGAGCAAAAAAAGAGGAATTTCGACAGCTTTTATTGAACTATTAGAACATCGAGTGGAGGGCAAAACTTCCAAAGACACCACATATGAGATGAATGGGGAATTGTGCTGTGAACGATAACGAGAAGCTGTGGGAAGAGCAGATCAAGCTTGCAGCAGAGGAAGCCTACGATCGGGAAATGGACGAGATTAACCGCCAGCTCGATAAAGAGCTGATGATCGCCCTGATCGGCGATGTGAATGCCGGCAAATCCTCCACCATGAACCGTATTGTCGGGGAAGAGGTGGCGGGAGTCGGCGCTGAGCCGGGGGAAACGACGGAAATCAAGCCCGTTCAGTATAAAGACAACATCTACTTCGTGGATACCCCCGGGTTAAACGATGTGAATATACAACATTCGGAAGTGACCCTGTCCTATTTCAAACAGGCGGATATCATTCTGTTTTTCCTGAATGCGGCAGGGACGGTTTTCTCCGAGGCGGAGAAGCAATCCTTTGACAAGGTCGAGCGAGTGAACAAGGATATTCTCATCGTGCTGAACAAAATTGACGCGGCAGATGAAATCGACCGGCTGATCGCCCGGATTAAGAAAGAAACCGGGGATCGTTACGAAGTGGTTCCCGTTTCCTCCCGGACAGGGGAGAACATCGACAGGCTGCGCAGCAGCATTCTCGAAATTCTGAAAAAAAAGAGTAAGGACATTCTTTTTGCCAAAAGCATAAAGGAAAAATCAGCGACAGCCAACGCCTGGATAGTCGGCGCCGCGGCTTCAGCCGGGGCCGTCGGTGCCGCGCCGATTCCGGGGGCGGACATTGTCCCGATTACGGCGATTCAAATCGGCCTGCTCACGCGGCTGGCGGTGCTGTACGAGAAGCCGATTACGAAGGAAGCGGCTAAGGAGCTGGTAATCGCTTCGATTGTCGGCAACATCGGAAAAAGCATTTTCCGGCAAGTGGTCAAGCTGTTCCCGGGAGCCGGCTCGGTGGCGGGCGCGGGAGTCGCCGGGGCAACGACCTTGGCGCTTGGCTATGCGATCAAGTACGCTTACGAGCATAACATCCAATTAAACGGGGAAACCATCGGCGCCTTGTACAAGAAATTCCGGGAAAAGGCCGGCTCCGGTGAGAAATCATCATGAGCCGGAGGTCACCGGCGTAAATGAGGCAGTGAATTCCCCGCTGCTCCGGTGGGGGAAGACAAAAAAGAGAAAGCGAATCTAACCACAGCAAGAAGAAGCGCCCATTCCATCATAATACGTGATGGGATAGGAGCTTCTTCTTGCTGCTTGTTTATCCGATTAAGGCCTGGGCGTGGGATAACGCCTGCTGCTCCGCCCGGAGAAGCTGCTCACGGACGGTCACGACCTCCCCGATAATGATGAGCGCCGGATTGCGAAGCTGCACGGCTTCGGCCAGCTTGTGAATATCCGCCAAGGTGCCGGTAATGGTGCGCTGCCGGGAGGTCGTCCCCCGCTCGATGAAGGCCACCGGCGTAGAGGGGGGCTTCCCATGCTTCAGCAGCTCTTCCCGGATGTACGGCAGCTGGCTCACACCCATATAGATGGCCAAAGTATCCACTCCGTGCGCCAGTAAATCCCAACGGACCGGCGATTTGTCGCCATGGCAGCGGCTTCCGGTTACACAGGCGAAGGAGGAAGCGTAGTCCCGGTGGGTGACAGGGATGCCGGCTGCTGCCGCTGCGCCGATAGCCGAGGTGATGCCCGGAATCATCTCGTAAGGAAGCCCGTATTCAGCTAGCGCCATCACCTCTTCGCCCCCGCGGCCGAAGACGAACGGGTCGCCTCCCTTGAGTCGAACGACCTGCTTGCCGTTCAGGGCATTGTCGACTAACAGCCGGTTAATCTGTTCCTGCGGCATAGCATGAGATCCCGGAGCCTTGCCGCAGTACACCAGCTCGGCATCCGGCCGGGCATATTCCAGCAGCTCCTTGCTCGCCAGCCGGTCGTAAAGGATAACGTCGGCGGTCTGAATGCGGCGCATCGCTTTGACGGTAATCAGCTCCGGATCTCCCGGTCCGGCCCCGACAATGTAGACGGTCCCCGGCGCGCTCATGACAGACCGCTTTTCTCCACAGATACGGCTGTGGCCTCATGTGTATTGAAACGGAGCTCCGAAGCTTCCGGCCGCTTCCGGTTACGCTGCGACAAGTAAAACAACATTCCGGTAAACAGCGATCCGCCGACGAAGTTGCCGATTAGGACGGGAATCTGATTCCAGATCCACCAGTCCCACAGGGTCACCTTGGCGCCGAGCATCATGCCTGCCGGAATGACGAACATATTCACAACAGCATGCTCGAAGCCCTGGGCGAAAAAGGTGAGAACGGGCAGCCACATGGCAATGATTTTGCCTGCGGTCGATTTGGAGGTCATCGCCATCACGACGCCAAGCGTTACCATCCAGTTGCACAGGACAGCCTTGACGATGACGAGTACAAGTCCGTCTCCGCCCAGCTGCTTGTAGCCGAGGGTTTTGGCCTCGCTAAGCTGGATGAGCATTTGCGCCAACGGGTTGCCCGGATCGGTTCCCATCTTGGTCACGGTCATGCCGTATAGGATGGCGTACACCGTACATCCGAGCAGATGGCCGATAATGACCCAGCCATAATTGGTCAGCATCTGGGCTACGGTAACCCTTCGTTCCAGCACAGCCAATGGAATCAGTGCGAAGCTTCCTGTGACCAGCTCCAGCCCGAGCAGCACGATAATGACGAAGCCGACGGGGAAAATAAGGGCGCCCGCAAGACCGATGGAGGTTTGCGAGACGGCCGTGAACGCCAGTGTCGTTGCGCACGCCAGGATGGCCCCGGCCAAAAAACCGCGAATAATCAGATGAACAATGCCAAGCTTTCCTTTGTCGGTCCCGGCTTCGATCATGGAGTCGAGCACTTCTGCAGGTTTGATGTATGCCATGGTGCTCACGCTCCTTAAATGGTGATGTAAATGGACCCGCTTTGATCAATTTCGGTTGGAAAGGTTGTTACGCAGCCGTCGTCCGGCTCGTGAACCCGCCCGCTGCGCAGGTCTACCTTCCAGTCATGCAGCGGGCAGTGCACGGCCGAGCCGCACACCATCCCCTCCGACAGCTGTCCGCCCTTATGCGGGCAGCGGTTCTCTACAGCAAGCACGCTGTCGTCCGACAGGCGGAAAACGGCGATTTCGATATGATCCAGACGAATCGTCCGGGAGCCCTTGATATCGATATCGGATAATTGTCCTACCAGTAGTTTTGCCATAGGGATGCCTCCTTAGATGGATACCGGCTGGACACCGGATAACGGTTCGAAGTTTTTGCGGAGATGATCGTTTTGTACGATTTCTTTCCATGGGTCGGTCGTCAGGCTGAGCGTTTTCTCAATGCGCTCCACAAGAGCGAGGCGATCTTCCTGCTTCTCCAGTGCCTTCTTAATCGAATCCAGGCCGACACGCTCCAGCCATGCCGCGGTACGCTCATTCCACTGGGCGTTCTCCCGGTAATATTGCAGGTAGGCGCTGCCCCATTCCATAACCTCATCTTCGGTTTTGACGGTGCAGAGCAGATCGCAGGCTCTGACCTTGACCCCGCCGTTCCCGCCGACATACAGCTCCCAGCCGCCGTCAATCGCTACGACGCCGAGATCCTTAATCGTGGCTTCCGCACAGTTGCGGGGACAACCGGAGACGGCAAGCTTGACCTTGGCCGGCGCCGTCATTCGCTCAAACGCTTTTTCCATCCGGATGCCCATGGCAATCGAATCCTGGGTGCCGAACCGGCAGAAGGTGGAGCCGACGCAGGTCTTGACTGTTCGCAGTGTTTTGCCGTAAGCGTGGCCGGAAGGCATATCCAGCTCCTCCCAAATCTTAGGCAAATCCTCTTTCTTCACGCCCAGCAAATCGAGCCGCTGCCCGCCGGTGAACTTGACCATCGGCACGTCGTATTTTTCGGCTACTGCAGCAATTTTTTTCAGGTCGGCCGGGGAAGTCACGCCGCCGTAGATGCGGGGTACGACCGAGTAGGTGCCGTCCTTTTGAATATTGGCGTGGTAGCGCTCGTTGGTGAAGCGGGATTCCTTCTCGTCCACGTATTCTTCCGGGAACAGCATGCCGAGGTAATAGTTCAGGGCCGGACGGCATTTGGAGCAGCCCTCTTTATTGTGCCAATCCAGCACGTGCATGACTTCCTTCGTGCTCATCAGCCGCATTTGCGTCATTTTTTCCACGATTTCGTCACGGCTTAGTGTGGTACAGCCGCAGATGCCTTCTTTGATCGGCTCGCTCACGGCATCGCCGGCATACACTCTTAGGAGGCCTTCCACAATCGGCTTGCAGCCGCCGCAGGAAGCGGACGCCTTGGTGCATGACTTGATTGCCCCTACGCTGGTACAGCCCTTCTCCTGAATGGCGTGCTTGATCGTGCTTTTGGAAACCCCGTTACAGCCGCATACAATCTCATCATCGGCCATGGCCTCATACTTGCTGTCCCCTGAACCGGACGATCCGAGCAGGTCGGAGGAAATGCCCAGCAGCAGCTCCTTCTCACGGCCGGCTATGTTTTCCTCCTTTTTGATGGAGGAGAACAGCTCAGCGCCGTCGGAGGTATCCCCGAACAGTACCGCGCCGACGAGCTTCCCGTCCTGAATAACGAGCTTCTTATAGGTCCCGGCCAGGTCGTCCTGAATTTTCAGCGCGCGGGTTCCCGGAGCTTCATCGAATTTGCCGGCCGAGAATACATCCACGCCGGATACCTTCAGCTTGGTTGAGGTTACCGATCCTGCATAGCCGGGAGTTTCGACACCGGCAAGCCGCTTGGCCAGCACAGCGCCCTGGTCGTACAGGGGGGCTACAAGCCCGTAGGCAATACCGCGATGCTCGGCGCATTCCCCGACTGCGTACACGCCGGGTACGTTCGTTTGCATGAAGTCGTCCACCACGATGCCCCGGTTAACCGTAATGCCGGACGCCTTGGCTACATCGACATTCGGCTTGATGCCGACCGCCATCACGACAAGGTCAGCCGCCACCTCGCTGCCGTCGGCAAACGTAAGCCCCTGCGCCCGGCGTTTGCCGGCGACGGAAGCGGTCTGCTTTTGCAGCAGGAACTTCATGCCCTGAGCCTCCAGCTCGCGCTGCAGCATCTTGGCTGCCGGTTCGTCCAGCTGGCGCTCCATTAAATAGGAATGAATATGGACGACGGATACGTCCATGCCCAGGTGCAGCAGTCCTCTAGCGGCCTCCAGACCGAGCAGCCCGCCTCCGATGACAACGGCCTGTTTATATTTTTTGGACGCGTCCATCATCGTTTCGCAATCCTTGATGTCCCGGAAGGCGATAACGCCTTCTTTATCCGCCCCTGGAATGGGCAGCATGAACGGGTGGGAGCCTGTGGCGATAATGACCTCGTCATACTCTGCCTCCAGCCCTTTATCCGTTAGGACCTTTTTTAGCTGTGTATCGATACGCGTCACGGTATGCCCGGTATGCAGGCGGATGCTATTTTCCTCGTACCAGGCCAAGTCGTTGATGACAATATCCTTCATCTCCACGCCGCCCGCCAGAACGGAGGACAACATAATCCGGTTGTAGTTCGGATGCGGCTCGGCCCCGAAGATCGTAATTTCATACGCCTCCGGCGCAAGCTTCAGCAGATGCTCTATGGCACGAACTCCAGCCATACCGTTACCAATCAGAATTAATTTTCTCGGAGCAGTCATTGGTTTTCTCTCCTTTCAAATGCAAGCCCAGGTGAATAAATAAGAAAAAGCCCGTCACGTCCCCGGGGCGCAGGTAGGCTCCCCTTGAAAACGAAACAGGCTTCATTGCCGGTTCAACTGAATACACCGTTGTATTCGTGAAAAATATGAGGTTTGTATCGTAACTATACACTGAACTTAAAGTTAATGTCAATATAGTTTACATACAAATAAATAAAACTTGGTTATCGACATCTTATTGATTTTTATGTTATATATAGTGACAAAGAAGCTGTGATTTAGGTTACACCCTTAATGTTGAATAGGAGGGAGCGCTCTTACATGCGTTCTTTGTTAGTGGTCGAACGGCAGGCGGCGAATCATCCGCCGGGCTCCCATTCAGAGCAGGAGCGTCCGGAAGTGATTCTGGAGGCTAACGGCTATCATATGTATCTGTGTTGTACGGAGGAACAGGCCAAGCGGCATATGGAATATGCGGATGCGGTTATTCTGAACCTGCCGCTAGGTGACATCAAAGGGTGGGGAAGCAGGCTGCTGCAGTGGAAGCGGCTGCCGATGCTGTGGTGGTGCAGTGCCGGGACCGCGTCGCTGTCGGCGGCGTTTTGCGAGGATGATTTGCCTGTAGACGGGATGCTGACCCCTTCGATGAGCGAGCAGCAGCTGCACTGGGCGCTGCACTTTGGCGCGAAGCAGTGCTTTGAAAGAATGCAATGGCTCAATGAGCGCAAGCAGCTTGAGGCCCGGCTGGAAGAGCGCAAGTGGATTGATATGGCCAAGGGGATATTGAGTAAAATCAAGAACGTTTCCGAAGCGGAAGCCTACGATTTGCTGCGCAAGCAGGCGATGAATGAACGCAAGCGGATGGTCGATGTGGCGACATCCATTGTTAAGGTATACCAGCTGCTGCAGGAGCAAAAATAAGGGGGCCTCACGGATGATGATTGAATTGTTAAAGGAAGTCGGACGCGGCAAGCGCGGCGCTCGTGATTTGAGCTACGAGGAAGCTTTGGCTGCGGCGGATTTCATTGTAAATCAGAAGGCGACGCCGGCACAGATCGGGGCTTTTTTTCTGGCGGAGCGTATCAAAATGGAGAGCGTGGAGGAGCTTGCGGCCTTCGTTGCCGTATGCCGTGAACAGGCTTGCCGCGCGCCGATTCAAGAGGGCCTGGATTGCGCGGGTCCGTACGACGGGCGCAAGAGCACGTTCTATGCTACGTTTCCGACCGCGTTCCTGCTTGCCGCCGCCGGCTTGCCGGTCACGCTTCATGGTACGGCGTCACTGCCGCCGAAATGGGGAATTACGCTTCAGGATGTGCTGCGGGAAGCGGGAATCGATGCGGAGGGGATGAGCCGTGAGCAAGCCGTGCAGGCCGCCAGCCGGACGGGCGTACTGTTTGTGCCGGCGGAGCAGTGGTGCCCGCCGCTGAAGGCGCTGCGGCCGATTCGGGAGGAGCTGGGGATGCGGACGGTGCTGAATACGGCGGAAAAGCTGGTCGATTACGCCCAGTCCCCGTACATCGTATACGGGGTATATCACAATACGGTGTTCGACCGGATGTCCCGGCTGCTGATGCACTTGAACTACCGGAAGGCACTCATCGTGCAGGGCTCGGAGGGCTCGGAGGATCTGTTTATTGAGCGCCCGACCCGCACGTATATGGTGGAGGATGGCGAGCCGCGTCTGCATGTCATCGATCCCGAGGCATACGGTCTGGATACGCCGCTGCCGGAAACGGAGTGGACGCCAGCCGAGCAGCTGCGCGTGACGGAGGACGTTCTGCAAAATCAAGGTCATCTTGCTTATGTGAATCAGGTCCTGCTCAATGCCGCGGTTCGGCTGCGGCTGGCCGAGCGTACAGATTCGGTGGAGGAAGGCCTGTATACGTGCAAGCATCTGCTGGAAAGCGGAGCGGCCTGGGAACGGTATCGGCTCTGGAACAGCGCCATGCGCAGCGAAGGTGTGCCGGTTACTCAAGCGTAATCCGGGCACCATTCCGGATGAGATCAGATGAAGCCGCGACCAGGACTTCATTGGTACGGCAGGGAGCCGTGAACCGCATGGAAGCGGACACGGCTCTTTGGCATGCGTTTTGGGTCGCGGTGGCCGCCAAGGCAGTTGCGGGGCTCTGCCGACTCGCCCCCGCTGACGGATTGCGCGTATGCGGGCCTGACAGTGATGCCCGGGGTTACGACCAGGACCTTGTGTCCGATGCAGCGGGTATGGGGAACCAGTGCGCTGCCTGTGGTATCCCCGTTGGTCATCAAGTAAGCTTAACCCAAAATTAAGTCTCTTTTCAGGTGGAACTCAGCCTTTTTTAAGAAAAATGCCTTATAATTATATTATACTTTATACATAAATAACCAAACGTCCGGTGAAGAGCCAGAGAAAGCGAAGGCAATGCATGAACAACAAGAAGCCTAGAATTAGTCTGCAGAAGCAAATTGTGCTGACTGTTTCCCTTGTCACAGTCATTATGGTATCCCTGATTGTCATTTTTTCGGCCTATACGCTGGAGAACTCCGTCAAGCAGGCGTATGTGAGCCAGATTAACGGGATGACGGAGGCCATTAACGGCAGATACGAGCAGTCCCGATCGACCGAAGAGGTACAGCAAATTTTCGATTATATCCAGAATAAGGATAACCGGGTGCTGGAGCTTCGGCTGTATGATACGACGGGCCGTATTCTGGCTTCGTCCGACAGGTATTGGATTGGGAAAACGCTGAGTCCGATAGAGACGGTAATCCCTGCCCAGGACAAGACGATTATCGATCGGTCGCCGGTGGGACTGGAGGAGGAGGTTCCTGGCCTGCGGCTGCTGGCCCCTTTGCAGGAAGACGGCAAGGTCGTAGGCGTTGTAGATGTGCTGCTGGATACGACCGAGGAAGCCAATATTGTGTCCGGGACCATCAGCTTTATTATCGCCGCCAGCGCTTTGTCCGCTGTTTTGCTGCTGGTTGTCCTGTGGCTGGCGATACGCCGAATTGTGATTTTGCCCCTGATGCGGCTGCGGGAGGCGGCGGTCACCGTGAAGCAGGGGGGGGCGCCGCCGAAGCTGGATTTCCGGGCTTCTCCGGAGATTGAGGAGGTGGCCGAGGCGTTTAAGGATATGGTGTTGAATCTGGAAATACGCTACCGCGATTTGCAGACTGCGCTGGAGTCGCTGCAGAGCGCCCAAGAGCAGCTGATTCAATCGGAGAAAATGAGCGCTCTCGGCAGTCTGGTCGCAGGGGTATCCCACGAAATTAATACGCCCATTGGCATCGGTGTTACGGCGGTTTCTTTCCTGGATCAGAAGGCAAGGGAATTCCAGTCCCTTTACCGGGACGGAAAGATGAAGAAGTCCGATCTGGATCAGTTTCTGGCTAATGTCGGCGAGACGACGGAGATGATTCAGGCCAATTTGCAGCGGGCATCGCATTTGGTGCATAATTTTAAACAGGTTTCCATCGATCAGACCAGCGAGATTAAACGCTCCTTTCATCTGAAGGAGTATATGGACGGGGTCGTTGTGAGTCTGGGGCCGACACTCAAGAAGGCCGGACACTGTGTGTCGGTGACATGTGATCCCTCATTGGAGCTGTACAGCTACCCCGGCGCATTATCTCAAATTATGACCAACCTTGTGATGAATTCCATTCATCATGCCTATGACGAGGGGCGGGCTGGAAATCTGGCGTTCCGCGTCACAGCCGGTCCGCAAGCGATACAAATCGTTTATGCCGATGACGGCAAGGGGATGCCGCGGGAGGTGCTGGACAAAATCTTCGATCCGTTCTTCACCACCAAGCGGGGAAAGGGCGGCACCGGGCTGGGGATGAATATCGTTTATAACTTGGTGACGCAGTCGCTGGGAGGGGTCATAAGCGGTGAAAGCGAGGTTGGCCGCGGCAGCCGGTTTAGCATCGAGATCCCGATAGAGGAGGAGCCTTTGTATGAATTATAATCAAGCAGACGGATTACAAGGAGAAGGGGGTAGCGGCGCCGAAGAGGACATGCTGATTTTTGCAGAGGAAGACCCGGCCGTCCCGGAAGCGGCGGAGCCCGGCCGAGAGCGCTGGGAAGTGCTCATCATTGATGATGAGCAGCAGGTGCATCAGGTAACGAAGCTGGTGCTTGGTGATTTTGCCTTCGACGGAAAAAAGCTGGCATTCTACAGCGCCTATTCCGCTGCGGAGGGCAAGGCGCTTATAGCCGCGCATCCGAATGCCGCGCTCGTCCTGCTCGATGTCGTAATGGAGCACGACAGCGCCGGATTGGAAGTGGTGCAGTACATACGGGAAGAGCTTCTCAACAGCGCGGTGCGCATTATTTTACGGACCGGGCAGCCCGGACAGGCGCCGGAGCAGTCGGTCATTATGAATTATGATATTAACGATTACAAGGAAAAGACGGAGCTTACGTCGCAGAAGCTGTTTACGACCGTGGTTACGGCGCTGCGGTCGTACAGGGACATTAAGGTGATTGAGAAAAGCCGGACCGGGCTGGAGGAAATTATCAAATCGTCTCCGCGGCTGTTCGAGGTGCAGTCGATGCGGCGCTTTGCCTCCGGCGTGCTGACACAGCTTACCTCGATCGTCCGTGTGCACCAGGATGCCCTTCATTGCAGCTTTGCCGTCACTCGCGGACAGGAGGACATTTTTATTCTTGCGGCCAGCGGGGAATATGAGTCCATGCGCGGGCGGCGGGCGCGCGATGTCGTTCCCCCGGCGGTCATTACAAGCATCGAGGAGGCATTTCTCCGCAAACAGACCGTCTATGGCGGGGACGACATCACGATTTATTTTCAAAGCAAAATGGGGATGGAAAATGTCATCTACATGAATAGTGTGGCGTCTCTGACCGAATGGGACCGCTATATGGTCGAGATTTATTGCGCCAATGTCTCCGTTGCGTTTGAGAATATTTACTTGAACGAGGAGCTGGAGAGTACGCAGCGAGAGATTATTTATACCTTGGGTGAGATTACGGAGAACCGATCCCGGGAGACAGGCCATCATGTGAAGCGGGTTGCCGAGTATTCCCGGCTGCTTGCCTTGAAATACGGACTCTCCGAAGAGGAGGCCGATATCATCCATTTGGCTTCGCCGATGCATGATGTCGGCAAGGTTGGTATTCCCGACGCCATTCTGAACAAGCCCGGCTCGCTGACAGAGGACGAGTTCGAGGTAATGAAAACGCACGCCAGCCTTGGCTATGACATGCTGAAGCATTCGCACAAGCAGGTGCTTCACGCGGCGGCGATTATTGCTCAGCAGCATCACGAGAAGTATGACGGCAGCGGGTATCCCTTGGGCCGCAGTGGAGAAGACATTCACATATACGGAAGAATCACAGCGATTGCCGATGTGTTCGACGCGCTGTGCAGCGACCGGGTTTATAAGAAGGCCTGGGAGCTGGAGCGGGTGCTGGATTTGCTGGTCCGGGAAAAGGGGCGTCACTTTGATCCCCGGCTGGTCGACCTATTCATGGAGAATCTACATGAAATTTTGGCGATCAAAAATCAATACTCCGAATCTGCGGCGGAAGCTGCTACATAAGCAGGTACAGGGCGGGACGCGCCGGGTTTGAACCGGATCGGTGCCGGCGCGTTTTTTGTCCTCTCACATAGAATATAGAATGATAGCATAGGCTTCATTTGGCAGGAAAATAAAATGATCATTGGCTGTTGACATTTAACTCAAAATAAAGTATCTTAAATTTAAGAGAAATAAACAAATCAAAAACGAGTACATTGGCACACAGAATACCGGAGGTGAATTACGATGGAACAATCTAAAGAAGCTTCTCTCGATTTGTACATCGCTCTTTCCCGGGCCAGTCAATGGGTGAATGCCCACGCTGATCGGGACATCCGGAAGCAGGGCCTGAACCGCACCGAATTTGGCGTGCTGGAGCTTCTGTACCACAAGGGAGCGCAGCCGATTCAACAAATCGGCGGCAAGGTATTGATGAGCAGCGGGAACATTACGTACGTGGTCGATAAACTGGAGCAGAAGAAGCTCGTTTGCCGCAGGGCTTCGACCGAGGACCGCCGGCTTATCTTCGCGGAGATTACCGTGCAGGGCAAGCAGTTTATTGAAGAGGTGTTTCCGGGGCATACTGAAGTGATTGACCAAGCTGTAGCCGGACTTTCTCTAGAGGAGAAGAAGGCTGCTGCGACGCTGCTAAAGAAGCTGGGCAGGTTCGCTCAGGAGAGCTTTAAGTAGAGGGCGAACCGGATTGTTTTTGCCTAGTGTCTTAAATTTAAGATAATACAAATGTAGTTAAACTAAAAAAGGAGTTGTATTCCATGTCCAAACATACTGCAGGCATCCATCACATTACCGCTTTTGTAAGAAACGCGCAGGAAACGGTAGATTTTTATTCCGGGGTTCTTGGACTCCGTTTGGTAAAAAAGACGATTAACTTCGATGCTCCGGAAGTATATCATCTGTATTTCGGCGATGAAAAAGGCAGCCCGGGTACGATTATTACATTTTTCCCATGGGCGCATTCACGCCAAGGGCGTGTCGGTGCCGGGCAGGTCGGCATCACGACTTATGTTGTACCGGTCGGAGCGATGGCGTTCTGGAAGGAGCGCCTGGAACGGTTCGACATCCAGGTAACGGAGGCAACCCGTTTCGGCGAGCAGCTGCTTCAATTCGAAGACAAGGACGGCTTGAAGCTGGAAATCGTAGAGCGGGAGCAAGGTCCGCAGAGCGAGTGGTCCTTTGGCGGCGTCCCTGCCGGGAAGGCCATCAAAGGATTCGGGGGGGCGTTACTGTACAGCGCTGCGCCGGAAAAAACGGCGACCCTGCTGGAGCAGGTCATGGGATTAACGAAAGAAGGAGAGAATGGCGGTTACGTCCGGTTTAGAGCGACAGGCGATTTGGGCAACGTGATTGATGTCAATACCACCCTGGTGGCGAACGGCATCGGCGGCGCGGGCACCGTGCATCATATCGCATGGCGTGCTAAAGATGACGCCGACCATACGCAGTGGAGAGAGCATGTGCTGCAGAATGGATTTCAGGCGACACCGATTATTGACCGCCAGTATTTCAATGCGATATATTTCAGGGAAGCAGGCGGAATATTGTTTGAGATTGCGACAGATCCGCCGGGATTTGCACGGGACGAAGCGCCGGACAGCCTGGGTGAAAAACTGATGCTTCCGGAATGGTTCGAGCCGCGGCGGGCGGACATCGAAGCGAATCTGGACCCGATTGAGGTTCGCGTATTGGAGGGAGATCGTTCATGAGACATCTGTTTGAGCAAGGAACAAACCCTCAAGACCCGGTGCTGCTGCTGCTGCACGGCACCGGGGGGACCGAGCGGGATTTGCTGCCGGTCGCGCGCCGGATTGCTCCTGCCTCCTCTGTGCTCAGTGTAAGGGGCAACGTGCTGGAGAACGGGATGCCGCGGTTTTTCCGGCGGTTAGCCGAAGGCGTATTCGATGAAGAGGATCTCGTCTTCCGCACAGGCGAATTGCATGAATTTCTGGATCAGGCCGCAGCGGAGTACGGGTTTGACCGGAAGAGCCTGATTGCGGTGGGATATTCCAATGGGGCGAACATTGCCGGAAGTCTCTTGTTTCATTACCCGAAGGCGCTCAGCGGGGCGATTCTGCACCATCCGATGGTGCCGCGGCGGGGTGTCCAGCTGCCCGATTTATCCGGTGTTCCCTGCTTTATCGGGGCGGGAAGCAATGACCCGATTTGCTCTCCTCAAGAGACGGAGGAGCTGGAGGCCCTGCTCAGCGGGGCCGGAGCGCCCGTCACTGTTCATTGGGAGCGGTTCGGCCATCAGCTTACCTCCTCCGAGGTAGAGGCGGCCGCAGCCTGGTACCGGGCCAATTTCGCATAAGCGGTGAACGGCGAAGTGGAACGAAGCCGGCAGCAAGCAGCCAAGATACGGCTCTAGAGAGAACATCAGGCCGCATATCGGCCGATGTGTGCTTCCTCTACCGCGCGCGGTTCCCGGTGCGCGGTGTGGCGTCGCATGACGGTCGTCAACCACATGCTGAAGTGCCTGCTCGGCGGGGGAAGGTCACTGATTATGGAGCTAAGCCCCGCCCAAAGCAGGTTGTATGATATCGCTCATACCATTGAAGGAGGATGAGGATGAAAGCTATAGACCCGGCTAATCAAAGCGTAAAGGACAATTATAAGCTGCTGATTGGCAGCATTTTGCCGCGACCCATTGCTCTTGTCACTACGCTTGCCGATAACGGGGTGCTGAATGCAGCCCCGTACAGCTACTTCAATATCGTAACGGCGAATCCTCCGATGCTGTCGATTTCCGTGCAGCGCAAGGAAGGCGCGTTAAAGGACACATCCCGGAACGCCATTCACACGGGCTCCTTTGTTGTCCACATTACCGATGAATCCTATGTGAAGGAAATGAATGAAACCGCGGCCAGCCTGCCGCCGGATGAAAGCGAGGTCGCGCATGCCGGGCTCACGCCGGTCGCAAGCGACAAAATCCCGGTGCCCGGCATCGCCGAAGCGAAAATCCGCATGGAATGCGTGCTGGAGCAGGCTATACCGCTTGGCGGAACAGCCGAATCTCCGGCAGCGGATCTCCTCATCGGACGGGTGGTTTGCTTTCATGTCGATGAGACGGTGCTGGATAACGGCTACATCGACCCGGAGCAGCTGAAGCCCGTCAGCCGCCTGGCCGGAAGCTTCTATTCCAAGCTGGGCGAGATGTTTTCCGTAGATCGCCCCGAGTAACCCGGGCGGCCAAGGTTTTTTCCTGCACAAGCTAGGGCCTCTGGACGGTATACGGGCTCTTGATGACACGGCTCCGAACTTATCGGGATATATTTGTAAAAATTGTTCGTGCCGTAAAGCTTGATTAATTCCGAAATCCTCTTTATTATTGTTGTTAGGCGATACAGTTATGGGCCAATTCATGCTGTAGAAGGTGACCCTATGCCCCTTACAGATTCGAATGAAGACAAGAAAAAGCTTTGTCACCTGTATAACGAGATTTCCAAGGAATTGTTCGGATTTGGCACATTGGTACTGAAGGCAGCGATTGACAACAATATGATTACCTTCTATGCCAAGCACCGCCGATCCCCGCGTTCGACCGCCTTGGAGGGAGAAGCGCCCAACCTTAAATATGAGGTTGACTTCCACATGTCGACCATCTATAAAAGGAAAATCCGGGAGAAGCTCGAGCAAGAGCTCGGATTATCGATCGAAGCGGTATTGCGGGACTATGATCCCCCGACACAGCTGGCGATTACGAACATTATACTCAAAGCTGAATAACCTTCGTTTGCGGCGTTCCCTTTTGATTTATCTTAAGAGGAAACCGCAGTGTAACGAAACGGATGTCGCTTAACACGGTTTACTGTGAAAAAGTGCTCTTGTTGGAATGTTTATTTCTACAAGGGGGCTTTTTCTTTTTTTTTGGGGTTGTCCCGGGGCATGGGGCGGAAGCCGGGCTGCATGAATAATTTGGAATGGCGGAAGGATACTAGTACAAATTTCAAGGGTGGTTCATTCCGGTATGGGGTTCATTTCAGAGAATGGCCGATGAGCAAAGGCAGTACGGGATTAACAAAGATACATACAACCAGGGAGGAACGAACAAAGATGAAAACACGTATCGTAGGCGGTCTGCTTTCTTTAGCGCTTGTAGGCACAGCACTGGCAGGCTGTGGAGCACCGGCCAAGGAGCAAGGCGGCACAGGAACGGAAGGACAGGCTTCCAAGGGAGAGCCGACCAAGCTGGTCATTTCCACATGGGGCTTCTCGGAGGATTTCTTCAAAAAAGAAGTGTACGGGCCGTTTGAGAAGGAGCATAACGTCAAAATCGTACTCGACATCGGCAACAATGCGGAGCGTCTGAACAAAGTGCGTCAAGGCAGCTCCAACGTCGATTTGATTTACTTGTCGGACTATTATGCGCAGCAAGGAATTGATGCCGGCCTGTTCGAGAAAATCGACCGGAGCCGCATTACGAACCTGAAAGAGATTTATGACCTGGCTAAGGCGCCGCTTGGCGAAGATTACGGTCCGGCCTACACCGTCGGCCAGCTTGGCATCGCGTACAATCCGAAGGCGACAACCAAGGAAATCAAAGCCTGGAGCGATCTGTGGAGCCCGGAGCTGTCCAAGAAGCTCACGCTGCCGAACATCACGGCGACCAGCGGGCCCATGATTTTGGATGCAGCATCTGTAGTTGCCGGAAGCACGGCCTTTAATGAGGATCAAGCCTTCGCCAAAGTAAAAGAGCTGAACAAAGGCGTTGTGAAATATTACAGCCAAACCTCGGAATTCGTCAACATGTTCGCACAGGGCGAAATCGCTGCCGGACCGATCATGGAAATGTATGTAAAAGACTTGAAGGCCGCTGTACCGGATGCTAAGTTCGTATCGCCTTCTGAAGGCGCCTATGCGGTTATGAACACCGTCAACATTGTCAAAGGCAGCCAAAACAAGCAGCTCGCCGAAGATTTCATTAACTGGCATCTGAGCAAGCAGGTCCAGGAAAAATCGGCCAAAGCCAAAATCGATTCCCCGGTTAACACGACACTGCAGCTCACACCGGAGGAAGCGCAAGGCATTACGTACGGCGCTGACGTAGTAAACAAGCTTCGCAAGCTTGACATGAAATTCGTCAATGAGAAGCTGAAATCGTGGATTGACCGCTGGAACAAAGAAGTAGCGCAATAATATAAGGCAAGGGGATGTGATATTGTGCGGCATATCCCCTTGTTTTTCTGTCACGGAGCGGATTGTCCGCGGGCATGACGGGTGAACGGCAGCGCGCCTCTATGGGCGCACGGTGAAGAAGGGGGCATGGTGATGAAGAAGAAAGTCATTTTGGACGTCGACACGGGGGTGGATGACGCACTGGCCATCCTGCTCGCGGTTCGCAGCGGCGAGCTGGACGTGCTGGGAATTACAACGGTGAACGGCAACGTATCCCTGGCGCAGGCCACGATCAATACGTGCAAAATCCTGCAGCTGGCCGGCGCAGAGAACGACATCCCGGTCGTGCAGGGAGCGGATAAGCCGCTGATGAGGCCGTCCCACTTCGAGCATAAGGTGCACGGGAAGGACGGGCTTGGCGGCGCGCTGCGCGATGTGCCGGTCCATAAGCAGGCGGAGCCGGGCCATGCGGTCGATTTCATCTTCGACACGGTGCGGCGGCACAGCGGGGACGTGACGCTGGTGATGACCGCCCCGCTGACGAACCTGGCGCTGGCGGTGATGAAATACCCGCAGCTCATTCACGAGGTCCAAGAGGTCATTATCATGGGCGGGGTTGTCCAGGGCTTCGGCAATGTGACCCCTACGGCCGAATACAACATCTATGTCGACCCGGAAGCGGCCAAAATGGTGCTTCAGGCAGGCTTTCCGAAGCTGACGCTGGTGGGCCTCGATGTGACCCGCAAGGCGCTTCTGACCGAGAAGCATCTCGATGCGCTCCAGGATTCGCCCTTTGCGGACTACGTCCGGGCAAGCACCGCAGATTACATGCAGCGGTATCAGGAGCGGAACGGAGTCCGGGCATGTGCGCTGCACGACCCGCTCGCTGTCGGCGTAGCCTTGAACAAGGAACTGGTGACGACAGGCCATTATTACGTTGATGTGGAGACCCGAAGCGATTTGTGTGACGGCATGACCGTCTGCGATTTTCAAAACCGACTGCAGCGGCAAGCCAATGTCCATGTATGCACCGGGGTGGCGTCCGAACCATTTCTTGAGCTGTTTATCGAGGCCCTTCGCCGGTAAATCGGGCGACGGACGCGCGTTCTCTTTTTAAGGATGGCGAGGCCCGTATCCTTCTGTATGTACGGGCTTCTTTTTTCACTACACTTTTTAGCGAACCAAGGAACAGGAGACAAACATGACATGAAGAAATCGGTTTTGGCATTCCTGCTGCTGCCGGGTATTTTGTTCCTGGCGGCATTCATGGTCGTACCGATCCTGCTGACGATTGGGTCGACGTTTTTCGAGGAGGGGCAGCTTTCACTGGCCGGGTATACGCATTTCTTTAAAGACCCGTACTTTCTGAAAATCGTGTGGACGACGCTGCAGGTAAGCGTGGTTACTACGTTTATATGTATCCTGATCGGGTTTCCGGTGGCGTATTTTATTTCCAGGCAAAGTGCCCGGCAGAAAGCCGTTCTCCTTGCTCTGGCGATTTTCCCGCTGCTGACCAGCTCGGTGGTGCGCTCCTTCAGCTGGATGATTATTCTCGGCAAGCAGGGGCTTCTGAACAACACGTTGCTCGCGATCGGGGTTATCAAGGAGCCGCTGAACATTTTGTATACGCCGTCGGCGATGATGATTGGTCTTGTGCATCTGTTCTTGCCGCTCATTATTATTACGCTGGTCGGTGTCATGGAAAATATCGACCGCGATTTGATCAAAGCAGCCGAGAGTCTGGGCGCCAGCCGGCTGTCCGCTTTTTGCAAAATTATTGTGCCGCTTAGTGTGCCGGGGCTCATTATCGGGAGTATTCTGGTCTTCGTCGGCAGCTTGACCGCATATACGACGCCGGCGCTGCTCGGCGGGAAACAGCGCGTGATCTCCACGTTTTTGTACCAGAATGCGATTACGCTGAATGACTGGCACCTGGCTTCCGTCATCGCCACCATTATGATCGTGATTACATTCCTGGTCATCGGTCTGATGAACAAGCTGGCCGTTAAATTAAATCCGAAGGGGTAGAAGGTATGCAGGAGAAAAATTGGGGGTTAGGCCTGTTTACCCTGCTTGTGTATGTATTCTTGCTCGGGCCGCTCGTCATTATTGCCGTCGCATCGTTCGAACCGGGCAGCATTATGAAATTCCCGCCGCAGGGCTTCTCTCTCAAATGGTACCGCAACATCTGGGAGGTCGAGATGTTCATGAAGACGTTCAAAACCTCGGTCATCGTTTCCTTGGCCGGCAATGTGCTGGCGCTGCTGCTCGGTATTCCCGCGGCCTACGCGTTAAGCCGGTTCCAGTTCAAGGGCAAAGGGGCGCTGAACGCGATTTTTATTTCCCCGGTGCTGATTCCGGGTATCGTACTCGGCTTTACCATGCTGAAATATTTGATTGTCACCTACCAATTGCCGATGTATGCCGCACTGCTTGTCGGCCACACGGTCATCATGCTGCCGTTTATTATTCGTGTCATTGCGTCCAGCCTGGCGAACTTCGATTTTGCCGTGGAGGAAGCGTCGTTAAGTCTTGGCGAGGGCCGTCTCAAGACGTTCTTCAAGGTCGTGCTGCCGAATATCAGGTCGGGTATTATTGCCGCCGTGCTGATTGCGTTCCTCGAATCCTTTAACAACGTGGACATTTCGGTGTTTATGACAGGCCCGGGCGTAAGCACGCTGCCCATCCAAATGCTGACGTATGTGGAGAATCATTTTGATCCGACCATTGCCGCGATTTCCGTGCTGCTGATGATTTTTACAGCGGTGTTCATGTTTGTGATTGAACGGCTGATGGGTCTTTCTTACTTTACCAAACGATAATGGAGGCATCGTACTATGGCATTGCTATCTCTGGAAAACGTATCGGTTGCCTATGACCAGAACTATATATTAAAGGATTTCAACCTGAATGTGGAAAAAGGCGCCCTGATTTCCCTGCTCGGCCCGAGCGGCTGTGGCAAAACAACCACTCTGCGGCTGATTGCGGGCTTCCTGGAGGCGAAGGACGGCCGTTTCATGCTGAACGGCAAGGATTACACGCGGGTGCCGGTGAACAAGCGTAATTTCGGCTTTGTGTTTCAGAGCTATGCGTTGTTCCCGCACTTGTCGGTGTACGACAATGTTGCGTTCGGGCTGCGTATTCGCAAGACCAGCGCAGCCGACATCGATCGCCGCGTACGCAGCATGCTGGACGTCGTCAGCCTGAACGGCTTTGAGAAGCGGTTCCCGGCGGAGCTGTCCGGCGGGCAGCGGCAGCGGGTGGCGATTGCCCGGGCGCTGGTTATTGAGCCGGACCTGCTGCTGTTTGACGAGCCGCTCAGCAACCTTGATGCGAACCTGCGGGTCAATATGCGGGTTGAGATTCGCCGTATCCAGCAGGAGCTGGGCATCACGACGGTTTATGTCTCCCATGATCAGGAGGAATGCTTCTCCATCTCCGATCAGGTCGCGATTATGAATAAAGGGATTATCGAGCAGCTTGGCCGCCCGGCGACCATCTATAAGTATCCGGCGACCGAATTCGTCGCCCGGTTCATCGGGTTTACCAACTTTATTACCTTCGATACGCGGACGGAACGGGACGGGGATATCGAGCTCCATGCCAAAGGAATGACGTTCATCGCCAAGCACCACCCCGGCCACGGGGCTCAGCAGGGCAAGAAGGGCGCTATGCGTCCGGATGACATGGTTGTCGGTACGATGGAGGAGCTGGAAGCCGGGGCGAACCGGCTTGCCGGACGGGTAAAGGTCAGCACCTTCCTTGGCCGCAGCTACCAGTATGTTGTGGAGACCGAGCTGGGCGATTTTACGGTCAATAAAGAAATGGAAGCGCCGTATGCGAACGGGCAAGAGGTGCGGCTTCTTGTTCCAAGCGAGAAATTAGTCGTTGTGGAGTAGTGCGTTAGGGAGGTAGGACAAGATGCGTGTGGATTTATTGATTCAGGATGTACAGATTTATAACAGCTACTTCAAGCGCTTTATCTCCGGCAATGCCGCCATTGTTGGCGGCAAATTCCTATATGTCGGGCAGCAGGGAACGGAAGCCTTTGAGGCGGATGAGGTGCTGGACGGGAAAGGACGTTATATGATTCCCGGCCTGATCGACATTCATCTGCATATCGAAAGCACGATGGTTACGCCGCAATCGTTCTCGCATGGACTTATCCGCAGCGGGGTGACCACCATTGTGCCGGAGCCGCATGAGATGGCCAATGTATTCGGGCTGGACGGGGTGAAGGCCATGATCCGGGCCAGTCAGGATTGTGTCGCGGATATGTTCTACTCGCTTCCGAGCTCGGTACCGGCCACGGCCATGGAGACGACGGGCGGATCGATTGAGATCGAGGATTTGGACGAGCTGCTGCGGACGGAACGCATTATTTGCCTGGGCGAGATTATGAATTATGTCGAGGTTATTACCGATCTGGATGGCAAGACGAAGACAAATCAGATTTTGAGCCATATTCGCCGTCATTATCCGCATCTCATCATTGAAGGGCATGTTCCGAAGCTACTCGATCTGGACCTGCACCGGATGATCTATAGCGGGGTGGACTCGGACCATACCCATCAAACGATCGAGGGCATGGAGGCCCGGATCGGGGCCGGAATGTTCATTGAAATCCAGGAGAAATCGATGACGCCGGAGGTCATGACATATTTGACGGAGCATGATGTCGCCGAGCATTTCTGCTTCGTTACGGACGATGTGATGGCCGATTCCTTCGAGCGTCGGGGGCATCTGGACCATCTGGTCCGCAAAGCCATCGGAATGGGCATGAAGCCGGAGGAAGCGATTTATGCTGCAACCTTCACGCCGGCCAAACGGATGCGGATGCTGGACCGGGGCGCGATCGCCCCGGGCAAAATCGGGGACTTCATGCTGGTGTCCGATCTGGAGCATCTGACCATTGAGCGCGTATTCAAGCAGGGCCGGCTTGTCTATGACCGCGGAAAGGCGTATACGCAGCAGACCGCTGATTCAGCTTTCCCGGCGCATTACTATGAGAGCGTCCGGCTGCCCTTGCTGACCGAAGCGGACTTTACGGTTACCACGGCCGTGGCGGACGGGCGATACCAGTGCCGGGCCATGATGGTGAAGAACGGGTCTACGTTCACCGAGGAGCAGCTGCTGGAGGCGGAGGCTCGCGAAGGCCGGTTGAACTGGCAGGCCGCCGGCTGCGGGCTCATTGCCACCTTTGAGCGTTATGGAAAAAACGGCAATCGCGCCTTTGGCTTGATTGGCGGCGATACGATTAAGCGCGGGGCGATCGCGACAACGTATTCTCACGATAACCATAACCTGCTCGTCGTCGGGCATAACCCGGCGGACATGGCGATGGCTGCCAATGAGGTCATCAAGTGTCAGGGCGGCTTCTGTGTCGTCGAGAACGGGAAGGTTCTCGCCAAGCTGGAGCTGCCGGTAGGCGGTATTCTGACCGAAGCGCCGCTGGAGGAGACGGCCCGCCAGGTCGAAGCGCTTCGGCACGCGATGGAATCGCTCGGCTACGAGCACTACAACCCGATTATGTCCATCAGCACGCACTCACTGCCGGTCAGCCCGGCGCTGAAGATTACCGATTTCGGGCTGATAGACGTGAATCAGGGCCGGGTCGTTCCGTTAATTGTAGAGCCGAAGTAGGCAGATTTATACGATATGCATTGAAAAGACCCTTCTGTTTATGTTTAGAAGGGTCTTTGTTGTAATAGGAATGGTACATCATTTATAATTTCCAGAGTCAAAGGAACGCAAGGCTGCAAATGATCAAGAATGAACAGGTATCTCATTGCGTCTCATTGCACGGAGCCAGAAGCCTGCCGCTGTTCGTGAAAAGTATTGAAAACATGCTGATTTCGAATTATATTTCTGTTTAAATCGGTTTCAGATTGATATCATCAAATTGCACAGTGCCTGCACCACCGCTCTCTAGTCCCAGCTGCAGAATGATGTTGGCTCTCACCGCACCTGCAGGCGGCGTCACTCCCCCGCTGAAGGTTATCCAACCGCCCGTATTTTGCACACTAGCTGCTGTTGTGCTTCCGATGTAATTTCCGGACACATCGAAGTACTGGACATAAGCTTGCACGACCCCATTGCTTAATCCACTGACTTGCACTCGTCCGCTGAGCGTGTAGGCGGTACCGCCTTCAACACGGATACTTTGGGAAACATTACCTGACCCATTTCTGCTCGAGATCTGTTGAGCGTATTTTCCAGAAGAAGCGCCACTGTCCACGACTTCGAAGCTGGCTGTCGAACCGCTTGGCGTATACAGTTTCCAATCGTCTGCTTGCGTACCCGTTCGGGTTTCAAAACCGGGGTTGGAGACCATGTTTTCTTCCTGCGTCGTAAAGCGGATGGAATCAAATTGCACGGTGCCTGCACCACCGCTCTCTAGTCCTAGCTGCAGAATGATGTTGGCTCTCACCGCACCTGCAGGCGGCGTCACTCCCCCGCTGAAGGTCATCCATCCCCCCGTATTCCTCACACTAGCTGCTGTTGTGCTTCCGATGTAATTTCCGGACACATCGAAGTACTGGACATAAGCTTGCACGACCCCATTGCTTAATCCACTGACTTGCACTCGTCCGCTGAGCGTGTAGGCGGTACCGCCTTCAACACGGATACTTTGGGAAACATTACCTGACCCATTTCTGCTCGAGATCTGTTGAGCGTATTTTCCAGAAGAAGCGCCACTGTCCACGACTTCGAAGCTGGCTGTCGAACCGCTTGGCGTATACAGTTTCCAATCGTCTGCTTGCGTACCCGTTCGGGTTTCAAAACCGGGGTTGGAGACCATGTTTTCTTCCTGCGTCGTAAAGCGGATGGAATCAAATTGCACGGTGCCTGCACCACCGCTCTCTAGTCCTAGCTGCAGAATGATGTTGGCTCTCACCGCACCTGCAGGCGGCGTCACTCCCCCGCTGAAGGTCATCCATCCCCCCGTATTCCTCACACTAGCTACTGTTGTGCTCCCGATATAATTTCCGGACGCATCGAAGTACTGGACATAGGCCTGCACGACCCCATTGCTTAATCCACTGATTTGCACTCGTCCACTGAGTGTGTAGGCGGTGCCGCCTTCAACACGGACACTCTGGGAAACATTCCCCGACCCATTGCTGCTTGAGATCTGTTGAGCGTATTTTCCAGAAGAAGCGCCACTGTCCACAACTTCGAAGCTCGCTGCCGAACCGTTTGGCTTCCACGGTATCCATGAATCCGCTACATGATTCGTTCCTGAATACATCTCGAAGCCCGAGTTGGACAGCCTATTTCCCGTCTTCACCTTGTTAGTTAAATTGCCATTGCTGTCGTACTGATATTCAATCATCCCCTCTTCATGCCTGCTTTCTATTAATTGACCGTTTTTATTATATAAGTAACTGGACAGTGAAAAGTTCTTGTCGAAAAATAGTTGCATAAAAAAATAACCCAGCCAGGCGATTGTATGGTATCCTAG
>NZ_JBBBNV010000024.1:0-72650 GCF_037137075.1 Paenibacillus sp. y28 | reverse complement strand
CGGGAGCGGGAGCGCCGTGCGAGCGAGGAAGCAGCGGAGCAGGCGCGGGGCCGGAGCGAGGCGGAGACGCGGGAGCGCCGTGCGCGCGAGGAAGCGGCGGAGCAGGCGCGAGGCTGGAGCGAGGCGGAGACGCGGGAGCGCCGTGCGCGCGAGGAAGCGGCGGAGCAGGCGCGAGGCCGGAGCGAGGCGGAGACGCGGGAGCGGGAGCGCCGTGCGCGCGAGGAAGCGGCGGAGCAGGCGCGGGGCCGGAGCGAGGCGGAGACGCGGGAGCGCCGTGCGCGCGAGGAAGCGGAGGAGCAGGCGCGAGGCTGGAGCGAGGCGGAGACGCGGGAGCGGGAGCGCCGTGCGAGCGAGGAAGCAGCGGAGCAGGCGCGGGGCCGGAGCGAGGCGGAGACGCGGGAGCGGGAGCGCCGTGCGAGCGAGGAAGCAGCGGAGCAGGCGCGAGGCTGGAGCGAGGCGGAGACGCGGGAGCGCCGTGCGCGCGAGGAAGCGGCGGAGCAGCTTAGCAGTGAAGCTGTCCCTCAAGGGCGTAAGGGGCCCCAAGCAGAGGTTCGCGTTGAGCGTCCGGTGTGGGAGCGCCCCGCCGGCTTGCCGCCTGCTCCTGTACTGCGGGGCTTTGCGGCAGAAGCAGGTGGAGCCTTTGGGCACACCGCCAACAACCAGCGGAGCTTAAATCAGAGGCAGACGTTTGTTCATCGCGAGGCGGAGTCAAGAAGCGCTTCTGGAGAAGGCCAAGCGGATGCTCTGACTGCTCAAGCGAGTGCCGCCGAAGCGGCAAAGCTTGCAGAGGCAAAGCTTCAACAGCTGGATCATGCAGTAAGCCAACTGCACAAGCAGCTTCAGCAAACGGAGCAGCGCCAAGAACAAGCTGTAAACGCCGAGCAGCAGTCCGGTAGCGTTAAGGAGGTGCAGGCCTCTTCTAACTCAGTCTCTTCGACTCCTTCGAAGCGTCCGGCAGGGGAACAAAATATGCCCCCGGACATCCGGAGCGAGGAGCCCGGCCAGACTCGCGGAGCAGTTGAACCGCCAGAGCCCCGGAGTCCCCGGGACAACGAACAGAATCGGCCTGTACAGCAAAAATCCGTTTCCTCGGGGCAATCTGGCACAACAGAACGGGAAGACGGCACTTCCGTTCAACAGACGAATCGCGGCGAACGCCAACAGCAGCAGGAGGGGCCGCAGCCTGTTAGCACTCCGGACAGGTCGGCACAAGCTTGGCCGACCCGTAAAGAGGACTCGCCGGAGCCTTTTAATCCAAGCGGAAAAACAGATTCAAGCACGGCCCCAGCCGGTTTCAAATCTAGGGATTCATCAGGGGAGCTTTCAGCAGATGATTTGTCCGGCAAGCCTGCGCAGATTCAGGCCCGATCGGATTCGGCGGCTGAAGATTCAACCGGCGGTATGTCCCGTATACCACATGCAGAAGTACTACTGTCCTCCGAGCGAGAGCAAGGACCGCCTTTCATACAACCGCTTGCGCAAAATGAAGCTGTTGAACCTGTTATACAGGGGTCTGTGTCTCCGCCAAATTTTTCGGACAATGCTGTGCCTTTAAGGGAGCAGGCCGAAGAATTTCATGGAGAATGGACGGCGCAGCAAGGCCTGGAGCTTGTCTCGCCGCTGGAGGTTATTCGCCGTCAGCCTGAAGGGACAACGGTTTCAACGGCAGTATGGCGGAGGGTATCCCGCCAACCGGAGCCGATTTTTAACTCTTCCGCTTGGGCAGCTTCTGATGCAGGCTCGGCAGCCAGTCTGGCTATACAAGCCTTCAAGCAGCATCGGCAAAGGACTTCGCCCGTGCCTTTTAAAGCCTTTGAAGCGTTTGAAGCGTTTGCTGCCCAATGGCAGAGAAGCAGCCTTGGCTGGAGCAGGCCTATGCCTGATGGCATTGCTGGAGTGGGGCCTCGCGAAGGAACAGGTCTGGTAGCCGGGGAACGAAGCGATGATAGACAAGCCGCAGAGATGGCATCCTCTCGTCGATTTGTCCCAATACCAAGCAAGCCTGTCTCACGTTTGGAGGTGTCTTCCAAGCCGGAAGGACGTCTAATGTCAGGCGTACAGCCGGGTCAGCCGGTTTCCCTGTTCTCTTCAATTACCGAGCCGGGCACGGCAGGCATCAACGGGGTACGGCTGCAGCTGCATCATTTCATACGTGCTGTCAGAAGCTTTCCAATGTCCTACAACGAAGTGGCACGATCCGTCGGCCTTTTGTCCAGCACACAGCTTGCCAGGCTCGCTGGCAGCTCGGGGGAGACGGCGGGAGGTCCACTGCTCTCCTCCGCATCCGAACGAATAAGGCCGCATGGCGCTGTAATTCAAGCCTATGCTGACAGAGCCGGACGCACGGGAGCTGCTCTGCAGGCAAACGAGGCAGAGCATCAAAACGCGGCAATTTCCCGGCAAATGCCCTGGATTGCGGATTCAACAGCGCCTAATCCTTTCGGGCCGGCTGTCATGCCGGGCAGTGCTTCCCGGCTGATGAGCCGATTGGAGCGGATTGTTCAAATTCCTCTGCTCCTGATGCCTGCTTTGTCAAGGCAAGGTGTAGAAGCAGCCTGGCAGCAGCGGCTGAATGGAGCAGGACTGGTGTGGCGGGGAGATGGGCTGAAAGGCAACCCGGCTGCATTTGCAAGGGACGGTCTGGCAGCGCTGGCTCGATTGGTGGAAAAAGGCGCCCAGCCTAATGTTCTTCAGGGTCATCGAGTGATTCAGCTGAACAGCATATTCCGGCTTCGCCCAGAGCAGCAAGGTATCGTAGAACAATTTCTCAGTCCTGCTTCGTCAGGCGGTTTGTCGGGGGCGGCAGGTCAACTGCGCAGCTTTACAGCGGCACTGCTTCGGCAGGCACAAGAAATGGACGGGCCCCGTCCCGGAAGCCTCGGGGGCCTCTATAGCCCGAGGGGGGCCGCTGGCCAATTCCAGAGCAGTGCTTTTCCGGCATATGGGCAGATGAGCTTATATGCCCGCCAAGGCAGGGGGCTAGGAGCTGCTCTCCTGCGGGCCCTGAAGACAAATGTGCATCCAACCAGCGTGCTGCGATTGCTGCAGACGCTGATTTATCCCGGTACTCCGGTATCGGACAGAAGCATGATCAACCAACCGCAGTTAATTGAAAGGCACATAACACACATAACACCGGGACCGGGCCGATCGTGGCGGACAGGTCAAACGGTTCATAGCTCGGAGCGATTGCCGGGAAGCGGCATCATCCACATGTCCGCTGCACGGGAGCGGCAGCAGTCAACCTTCGTGGAAGCGCTGGGCGAGGCTCTCGGCTTGAATTATGCCCCGCATACGGCGGTATCGCTTGCCGCACGCCTGCCGCTTATATTTGCGGAAGGGGCGCGTCCTGAACTACGCAGCTTGGCTGCAAGGCAAGGCTTGCTTCCTCCGGCACTGCGGCGTTCAGTCACACCGCTGCAGCGGTTATCGGCGGAAGGAGAAGGACAGCTTCCTCCCGCGGCCCGATCCGCGCTTGTACTTGCTGCAGCCCTTAACCGGGCGGAGCAGCGCAGGGCGGCGCTGCATCACCCGCAGCAGCCTGAGGCTCTCCTGGCTTCGGCTGCATCACCCGCAGCAGCCGGGAGAGCCGGAGCGATTAGCCGTCTTCTTGCAAGCGCGAAGCTTCAGCATCCTGCTCAAGCCGCTGCAAGTACAGCAGCACCGGATCGCGGACAGAAGCCGGCTCCAGCTGCAGTGCTGCATCGCGCTAGCCGGCCGGGGCAAAGCTTAGGCTCCCCCCTTGGGGGGAACGGAACACCGGCGATGCTGGAAGCCCGACATGCCGGGGGACGGTCCGCCTCTGTGCTGCAGCAGCACCGTATCGGGGCTTCACCGGCAGCAGCCCGTCTCACCACAGCCGTACGTCCTGGTATGCCGGAGAGCGTGGCGATTCGGGCCTCCGCATCCTTGCCGTCTGCAAGCAGGGCGGACGTTTTTGGCGGCGAGCCTGTAGTTCATCGTGATTCCAGAGCAGGAGAGCCGGGAAGAAGCGCCTTCGGCGAGCCTATGGCCTCCCCGGCGCTGTATTCGTCCGCTGCTTCACCGGATATGGAGCTGAGGCGGGCCAAGCAGCCTGCCCCGGATTTAAGACCGGTTGAGGAAGCCTCCAACGCGGTGCGCGATATTCAGGAGCAGGTCGAGCAGGTGAAGCAGCAGCTGACTAAATCCTCGCTGAATCATCTCGATATGGATCGCTTTGTAGACAAGGTTTACAAAGAGCTGGAAAAGCGGATTAAGCTGGAACGCCAGCGCAGGGGGCTTTAGCTGAGTCTGCGAACGCGAAATGCCGGAGACACCCGGTTGTCTTCGGCAGAGGAAACTTTATTTTGATGTCAGAGGATGTGAGCTGCATGCCTCAAAAAGCCAAGGTCATTGTGGAGCGAGGACCGAACAATGTCCAGGAAATTGATGTGCTGTTTAATCCAAGCGAGTACGAGCTAAGCTCCGGCAACAAATATTCCTGGCACACGATACCGGGTTTAAATGCGCCGATTGCCCAGTTTGTAAGCGGGGAAGCGACGACGCTGACGCTGGATTTGTTTTTTGATACATATGAAAAGGGCGAGGATGTGCGAAAGCATACGTCCAAAATCAGCAAAATCCTGGATGTGGACAAGGATCTGCATGCGCCGCCTTTATGCAGCTTTGTGTGGGGATCGTTGAACTTCAAAGGCGTGCTGGAGAAGGTCTCGCAAAAGTTTACGATGTTTCTTGATTCAGGCATTCCCGTACGGGCGACGCTTCATGTCACATTCAAGGCTGTACAAAGCATCAAAGAGCAGTTTCAGAACATTCCCCGCCAATCGGCTGACCGCACCAAGCAAAAAATGCTGAATCAGGGGGATCAGCTGTGGATGATTGCCGCTGCTGAGTACGAAGACCCTGGATTGTGGCGCGATATTGCCAGGGCCAACGGGATTGATAATCCGCGTCAATTGGTAACGGGCCGTAAAATAATTGTGCCTCGTCTGGAATAATAGACCGGTTTCCCGTACATGCGGTATGCGGCTCCATAAAAGCGCAGGCGGCTGGCTCCAGGTAGAGTCTGCCGATGCGGAACGCGGGACCCGCTGCCGGAATTTGCGTTCAGCGTGCCTGTCAGGCGGGTGTTTGACGGCGTGCCGAAACATTGTACTTGCAAATCTATTGTGTCGGGAGGCGAATCAGCAGCATGGCGCTTAGTTCAGACAGCTATACGTTTGATGCATTGGAGAAAAAATACCGTAATTTCTACGCCCCCGCATTCGAGGTCATTATCGAGGGCACCAACGTGGTGAAGGAAAGTGTAGCTATTACGACGATTACGGTGAGTACGAGCACTCAGCCCGAAGCGAATACCGCCTCGTTTACCGTCAACAACGCTTACGATGCGGTGAAGCGCGATTTTCAATGGCTGGACAAGTACTTTGTGCTGGGCAAGACGCTGGAGGTCAAAATGGGCTATACGGATAAGCTGGCCTCGGTTTTTTACGGGATTATTACGGAGGTATCCGTAAATTACCCGTCGGAAGGCACACCGACCCTGAATATTACGGGGATGGACATGTCGACGCTGATGATGAAGGGCGGCCAATCGCGTTCGTGGGAAAATAAAAAAATTAGCGACATCGCCAAGGAAGTCGGCAAGAAATATGTTTCCAAATTTGTCATCGACAATACCAATGAGCCGCTCAAAACGATTGCACAAAGTAAAATGAACGACTTTAAATTTTTGCAGTATTTGGCCGGCATGGTCGATTATGATTTTTTTCTGGTCAATAAAACGATGTATTTCCGCAAGCCGCTTACCAGCACGACACCGGTCGTCACGTTGATGTGGGGCAAGCATCTGCTGAGCTTCAATCTGGATATGAATCTGGCTGATCAGGTAACGAAGGTAATCGTACGCGGCTGGGATGATAAAGAGCTGAAGCCGATTGAGGCCACCTCCAAGGACATCACCAAGCTGGGCTCCAATTCCAAGACAGGAAAGGACCTGCTCAAGACGCTCGGCGAGTTTGAGGAAAACATTTATACGAATGTAGACTCACAGGAAGAAGCGCAAATCAAGGCCGACGCTATGATGGCCGAACGGTCGATGAGGCTCATTACCGGAGAAGGCGAATGTCTTGGTCTGCCTGAGCTGGTTGCAGGACGGTATATCCGGCTGGACGGGCTCGGCAAGCGGATGAACCAGCCGTATTACATGACATCAACGAAGCATACGATTAACAGTTCCGGCTACATCACTACATTTTCAGTACAGGGGAATGCTGTGTAATGTTATTTGACCAAATGAACCACACAAACGATGATTTGATTCCAAAAATTAACGGGGTGATGGTGGCGATCGTCACCGACAACAAAGACCCCGAAGGATTAGCCCGTGTCAAGCTGAAGCTGCCGCTTCGCGAGGGCGAAAGCGAAACCGACTGGACCCGGCTTGCCACCATGATGGCCGGCAAGGACCGGGGCAGCTTGTTCATTCCCGAAGTGGGGGATGAGGTGCTGGTGGCCTTTCACCTTGGCGAAGTGCGCCAGCCTTATGTGATCGGCATGTTGTGGAATCAAAAAAATCCGTCTCCTGCAGGTGAAAAGGACAAAAACAACATCCGCAAAATCAAATCCAGGCATGGCCATGAGCTTATTTTCGACGATAATGAATCGGATGCAAAGGTTACGGTTAAAACCAAAAAAGGGAATATCGTGGATATGGTGGACAAGGACGATTCAATCAAAATTGCGGACTCGAGCGGCAACAATACCATTGTAATCAAGGGCGGTTCGGCAAATGAAATTACGATTAAGAGCAGCACCTCTACGATTAAGATGAATGCCAAAGGGGACATCTCGATCGAAAGCACCAAATCGCTCAAGCTGAAATCGACGCAGGTCAACATTGAGGCAAGCGCCACCATGTCCTTAAAGGCTGGAGCCACACTGGATCTGAAGGCGGACGGCATTATCAACATTAAGGGCAGCATGGTCAAAATCAACTGACGGGCCCCGGCGGGTAAGGAGCTGAAGCACCTATGTCAAAATCGTTTTTGGGCCGGGGCTGGAAGTTTCCGATTGAAGTGGACGAGTCCACCGGCAAAATTAAAATGGCCGAATATGAGGATGATATCGCAGAAGCAATACGCATCATTCTTTGGACAGGCAAGGGTGAGCGCGTGATGCGGCCTGACTTCGGCTGCAGCGTGGAAAACTTCGTGTTCGGATCTACAGACGCTACTACGCTGCAGCTGCTGGAAACGAATATTGAGGAAGCGATTCGAATTTGGGAACCGCGGGTGCATGAGGTACAGGTGCGGGCGGTGCCGGATCAGGCCGATCCGGAAAAGCTCCTGATTAACATTCAGTATGAGGTGCGGTCCACCAACAACTTGTTTAACCAGGTATATCCGTTCTATATTCACGAGGGTACGAAATAAATTGGCGGGAGACGGCGATGAAGATGGCAATGAATGGGGGTGTGTATCGTGAAAAATAACGGCCACCCATTAATCGATAACCGGGATATGGATGCGCTGGTCCGGCAAATGAGGCAGCTTGTTCCATTTTATACGCCGGAATGGCGGTTTTCTCCGGAAGATCCCGATCCGGGAACGGCGCTGTTTCTGTTATTCGCCCAAATGTACGAGGGCAACCTGAAACGGCTGAATCAGATGCCGTATAAGCATTTTATCGGCTTTCTTAATTTGCTCGATGTTTCCCTGCAAACAGCCCGTCCGGCCCAGGCGTACTTAACATTTAAGCTGAGTGAAGGAGCGCGGGAGGCGGTACTCGTCCCGGCAGGGACTGCGGTAACGGCGCAGGTGGAGGGAAAGGAAGCCCCGGTGCGCTTTGAGACGAGCGAGGCGCAGCTGGTTACCCCAGCCCTTCCGGTAGAGCTGCTGCATGTCAGTACGCGTCATGACCGTATTGCCCGTTTGGAGCATATTCTCCGGCAGGATGCCTTGGTTCCCCGGACGGAAGACGGCAGCCTGGAAACAGCGGTGCTGTACGATGTGCAAAGCGGCACGAATTTGCAGCTTCACAGCTTGTTCGTGCGCCATGAGGAGCTGTTTCTGCTGGAGCAGACAGCTGTTATCGAGCTGGAAATCAGCAATTCGGCCAAACGCTATGCGGAAGCCCAAACAGCCGCCCAGCTGGCTGACCGAAATGCAGTGGAGTGGCTGTACCGGGGAGCGGACGGCTGGAAGCCCTTTGATCGGGTAACGGCGAAGGGCAGCCGTGTCCGGCTCTATAAGGAGCAGCCCGGCGAGCTGGTGCAAGCGGACATCCAGGGGGTGACCGGGCGGTGGATTCAGTGCCGGATTAAATCGTTATCCCGGGAGCACGGTACGCCGCAGCATGCAGCTATTGAGCTGGACCGGCTGCGCATCAAGACCGATTATTGGGAAGCGGGGCGCGAGCTTGCTGCCGAACGGATGAATTTGCAGCTTCCTCCCCGCAGGGAGCGGAGGGCTACAGAGGCAAAGAGCAATCCGGCTGCTGCGGCGACACGTCCGTATGGCTTACCGGCAGACCGGCTGTATTATAACGATATGCAGGTCGAGCCGGAAGGCTTTTACCCGTTCGGACAGTTTTTTGCACCCTATGGGACATTCTATATCGCCAGCCGGGAAGCGCTCAGCAAACGTGGAGGCTATATCCGGCTCCGGTTCAACCTGGACGGCCGCGAGCACCGGCTGCTGCCCGACAAGCCTCCGGAAATAAACTGGAAAATGATTATGAAGCGGTCCGAGGTGGACAAGGCGGATATTCCTGATCCGGTAACCGCTGCCAAGGTCATGTGGGAATATTGGAACGGTCAGACATGGGTCCGGCTGCCTGTGCCCAAAACAGCGGAGACGGTATTTTATCAGCCGCATGAGGCCGGGCTGCAGCAGTTTGGCTTCCGGTGCCCGGATGATTTGCAGGAAACCTTTGTTAATTCCGAGTGGAATTATTGGATTCGCGCTAGAATTGTTCATGTTGAGAATGCTTATTCTCCAAACGCAGTCTATCACGCTCCATGGGTGGAGCAGGTGCGGATGGATTATGCCTATGACATGCCGGAAAAAGCGCCGGACAGCTGCTTGACTGTCAATAATGTGCAGTGGCTGGACCGGAGCCGGGAGGCGGCGTTAGGCGGATTGCCGTTTACACCGTTTTATCAGCTGCCCGGCGAAGCTCCGGCTTTGTATTTCGGCTTTGAGCTGCCCCCGGTCCGAGGCCCGATCAGCCTTTATTTCTCGCTTCAGCCTCAAAAGCGTCTGGGGGAGGAAGTGCCCTTCATTGAGTGGGAGGTGCTGCGGCAGCGGGGGATGGACGGCGAATGGGCGCCTCTGAAAACGGTGGACGCCACGAAAGGCTTCACGCAGAGCGGAACGGTTCAGTTTGCCGGACCGATGGATATGGCCCGTATGCAGCTGTTCGGCCGGGAGCTGTACTGGATTAGGGCGGTTAACCGGGACAACAAATATGAAGCTGCCGAAGGCGGCGCTCCGCTGCCCCGTACATACGGCATTTATGCCAACACGATTCAGGTGGTGCAGCAGGAAACGATTCGCGGAGAGATTGCCGAAAAATCCGATGTCTTTGATCCGCTTGGCTTGAACCGGGAGGCGTTCGTGCTGTCTCAAGCGCCGATTTTGTCGGAAGAGGTGTGGGTCGACGAGACTGCAGATGTCACGGAGGAGGACATCCGGCGCCTGGAGGAAGCGAAGCATCAGCTGGAGGCCATCCGCGACTCGGAAGGCTATTTGCAAAGATGCTGGGTCCGCTATGTCCCTGTTGAGCATTTTCTGGCATCGGGCCCGTACGACCGCCATTATATCATCGACCGCTCCACTGGCCGCCTGCGGTTTGGCGACGGGAGACAAGGAAAGGCTTTGCCGGGTACAGGAGAAGAAAAGGTTAAGGTGCATTACCGCGTCGGCGGCGGTGCCGTCGGCAATGTGGGTGCAGGTCAAATATCGAGCCTGCTGAATTCGTTCGCCTTCATCCAATCGGTGTCGAATCCGGAGCCGGCCACAGGCGGCTGTGACTCCGAGGCGCTGAACGACGCGCTGCGGCGGGGCCCCAAGCAGGTGCAGCACCGGGGACGTGCCGTCACCGTCGAGGACTTTGAATGGCTGGCCCGCGAAGCGCATCCCAACATTGCCAAAGTAAAATGTTTGCCCGGCTTGAATGTGCGTTTGGAACCGCAGCACGGCTGCATGACGCTGGTTGTATTTCCGCGGAATGGACGGGATGCGGCACTATTTTTCCCGGACTTGAAAAAGCAGGTGGAGCAGGCGCTTCGTCAGCGCGCCGCATATGCCGTGGCCCAGCCCGGCAGCATCCAGGTCATTGAGCCCGCTTATCTGGAAATCAGCTTATATGCGGAGCTGGCGGTAAAGGAGCTGGAGGCGGTTGTACCGACGGAAAGGCTGGCGCTGGATAAAATCAAACGGTTCCTTGATCCGAATCACGGCAATTTCGACGGCAAGGGCTGGCAAATCGGGCAAGCGCTGCACGTGTCCATGTTTTATGCGCTGCTGAAATCGATTGGCAGCCTGCATCATGTAGTGAAGCTGTCGATGTCCGTGTTCCGGCTGGAGGACGGCGAACGTATAGAGATGCGCCCGGATGCGATAGGCTCAGTTCCGCACGGGATGATTATCAGCGGTATACATAAGGTAGTAGTCGAGCCCCTGTGAGTATAACGGAAGACGGCGAGGCCGTTGATTGGACTGGATAAGAGGGAGCTATCACGATCACCGGGTCACCGGTCCGCTATCCTTTTTACTCGCTTCTGTAGGGGCCTTGGCCCTGTAAAAGGCGAAGGACAGCTGAATGGAAGAGCCGCAATGGGCCAGATTGAAACAAGGGGGTGACGGTATGCTGCCGCTGCCGAATTTGGATGACCGGCTGTTCGAACAGATGGTGCAGGATGCACGGAAAGCAATTCCCGCCATCTTCCCTTCCTGGACAGACGAAAATGCGCATGATCCCGGAATAACCATGATGGAGATGCTGGCCTGGCTGGTGGAGATGCAGCAGTATTATCTCGATCGGATCACGGAAAAGCATGAGCGTAAATACTTAAAGCTGCTCGGTATCCGCCAGCGTGATGCGGCGCAATCCAGAGTAGGCGTCAGATTTCATGGAGTTCAGCGCCAAATGGTGCTTCCCCGCGGAACAAGGCTGCTCGCTGGAAATTTGCCGTTTGAGCTGGAGGAAAGACAGGTGCTGGTAGCTGCAAATGTGGACAAGGTGCTGGTCCGCGCAGGGGCAGAGGCCTACGATATGACGCCTTCCAATGAGGGGGCCGGAGTTTCTTTTTATGCTTTTGGAACGCAAGCCGCCCAGGGAAGCCGCCTGTATCTCGGCTTTGATCAGCCCCTGCCTGCCGATACCCCAATCTCGCTTCATGTGCAGCTGTTTGACAAATATCCCATACCGCTGGTCGTGGATGCCGCCTCGGCCTTTGTTCCGTCAGGCCGGGTATCCTGGACTTATTTTGGCGGGGAGACAGAGACGGGCGGCTTGTGGAATCGGCTGCCGCTTATCCAAGACGGGACAAAGGATTTCAGCCACAGCGGTTCCGTGAGCTTTGTCCTGCCCAGCCTGATGCAGCCAACGGTCATTCACCCCGCTCATGACAAAAGCCGCTACTGGCTTTGCTGCACGCTGGATGAAGCCGGGTACGAGCTGCCTCCCCGGGTGGAGACGGTGCTGTTAAGCACGGCAACTGCGATACAGCAGGAAACACTCAGTGCCGTATACGAGTTCGATTGCGGGGAAGCGGCCAATTTTTCCGTGGAGCTCAGCGATGCGTTAAGCTGCTTCGGGCTTGTGCGGGTGCAGGTTCGTCAACCGGATGGCAGCTGGATAGATTGGGAGGAGACGGATGCTTTATCTGCTTGTCCTGCCGAGGCCTGCTGCTACGAAGTGGAGCGTCTGCCCCGGGAGGGCTTGGTCCGCATCCGGTTCGGAGACGGGCAACAGGGCCACGCCGTGCCGGAGGGCTTCCGTTGTGTTCGTGTCATCTCGTACCGCCCTGAATTCGAAGACATCCGCTGGCTGGGTGCTTCTAACGGGCTTCCGTACCAAACCTTTCGCCTGGAAAAGCCGCATCTTCTTCCGGCGCGCTTGATGCTGCAGGTAGGGGAATGGATTCCGGGGAAGGGTATGGTCTGGGAGGACTGGACGAGAGTAGACGACTTCGACAGCTCCAAGCCCAATGACCGGCACTATATGCTGGATGCGGCAACCGGTGAAATCCGTTTCAGCGACAATGAGCATGGGCAGGTACCGGATATTCCTGCCGAAGGGATGCAGAACATTTGTATTATTTCTTGCGCTTTGGGGGGCGGAGATCAAGGCAACATTAAGCCGCACCGGATTGATCGGTTTGAAGATCCGGCGTTCGCCATGGACGGAATTACGCCGGACAATCCGTATGAAGCCGCAGGCGGCCGCAACGCGGAAACGCTGGAGGATGCGAAGCATCGAGCCCGTCTGGAGCAGCAGCACCCGCTTACGGCTGTAACGGCGGATGACGTGGAGCGTCTTGCATTGTCCACGCCCAATGTGCGTGTCGCCCGGGCAAAGGCGATTCCGCTGTTTAAGCCGGGAATGCGGCAGGACTCGGGAGAACAGGCCCCGGGACATTTAACCGTGGTTGCGGTGCCGTACAGCCCGTCATCCAAGCCAGTGCCCAGCCCGGGCTTCATGGAGACCGTGAGGCGCCATCTGAATCGGTACCGGCTGCTCACGACGGAAGTGCATGTCATGCCTCCGGAATATATCAAAATTACCGTGCATGCCGTAGTTGTGGTGGAGCCTTACCTGAAAGAGGACGCATCCCAATTAATCCAATCGCTCAAACGGCTGCTTCAGCCTTTTGACTATACGGATGGAACGGATGGCTGGCTGTTTGGCCGCACGGTATACAAAGCGGATGTGTATGAAGCGATTCACCGTATCTCCGGGATTAGCTATATCCAGGATTTGTGGCTGTCTGCCGAAGGAAAGGGCTTCCGGAAGGACTCCGACGGCGATATTGTCATTCCGCCGTACGGGCTGGTGTTTTCCGGGGAGCACGAAATTGAGCTTATCAGCCGTACGGATGTGTAGCCTTCCGGTGACTGAGGCTTGGAAAGGAGGAGCCGTGTGTGGAACCGTTTCAGTTTTTTTCCTTAAATAAGCCGTCCGATTGGAAAAAAGGCGCGGCCTTCAACGTCCGCATGAGTGATGACGGGCTGTCTTTGGAGCAGTCCCGCCGTTATAGTCTGCTGCTCACCAACCGGTTCAACCCGTTTGAAGGCTTGCCGGAAATCGGAGATATCGCCGCCGGAAGCGGGGGCCGCCTGTATTTGCTGGACAATCTTGCTTCCGTCTGGTCTCTGGACGGGGAGAGCCGCCACTTGGAGCGTGTCATCTCGCCTCATCATGGGATGTTTACCGCCCATGCAGGCCTGGAAGCCTTTGGCGATATGCTGCTGGTGGCCGACAGCTCTCCAGAGGCAGAGTACCCGCTTGGAGCGTATTCCGCCTCCAGCGGACAAGCGATTTGGACGAGAACGAGTCTGGATCAGGGCGAAAGGCTGGTTCCGCTTGCCATGGCGGTCAATACAGAGAAGGAGCATTTGTATGTGCTGTGTGAGCCAAAGCAGGCCCAGCGTTCCGGCTCCGCTCTTGTCGCATCCGGGGGACCTTCCTTTGAAAGCCCATCTGAGCCGCTCCTGCTGCTGGAGCTGGCCTTGTCCGGTGAGGTGCTGCGGGAGACGGCGCTGCCGCCGGAGGCCGGGACAGCCCCTACTGAAGCGGGCCTCTTTCATCATTTGTCCCGCCGCTTCTCGCTTGCTGCTGCAGCGGAACGAGTCGTTGTTCTCGATAGCTTGAGCCAGCAGCTGTGGCTGTGGCAAGGGCAATCATTTGCAAGTCTTGACAAGCCGCTGGAGGCGTTCCCGGCTGAGCGCTTCGGAAGTGCTGCGCTTGATCAAGCCGGCCGCCTGTATTTGGGCAGCGGGGCGCATACGGCTTCCCATAACGATGACGTGCGCTTTATCCGCATGTTTGCCCATGACGGACAGCTGCTTGAAACGTTGACCGCGTTCCGGGGCTGTGCCGCCAAGCTGCGCTTTGATCGAACCGGCCGGCTTATCGTTTGGGACAGCGAGGAACAGGCGGCCAACATGCTGGAACGCCGCCCACGGACCCGGCAGCTGGAGGAGACGGGCCGTTATCAAGGGTTTTATTTTACGCGGGCGCTTGATAGTACGGTCAGTGAAACGCAGTGGCACAAAATTGTGGTGGATGCGGCAAATTCGGAAGAATCGCAGCTTCGTATTTCGTATTACGCTTCGGACCGCCGGGAAGTGCTGCTGGATGGCATGTATGTGAATCTGGATGATTATGTGCGCCGGGACGATATACTGCTTGCGGAAAAGCTTGAAAGCCTGAACCATCTTTGGTCGGAGCCGGTGGTGAATCCCCAGGATGCGCTTCTGTTTGCGGCCAAAGGCCGGTATTTATGGCTGCGGATCGAGTTTTGGGGCAGTCAAAGCCAGACACCGCTGCTTCGCCGGATGAGGGTTGTTTTCCCGCGGATGTCCTACTTGTCGTACTTGCCCGCAGTGTATCAGCAGGACCCGGCGAGCCAGTCGTTTCTCGAACGGTATTTGTCTCTGTACGCTACCTTTTTGGAGAATACGGACGAGCAGATTGCCGGACTGTCCCGTTTTTTGGATGCGGATGCGGCTGCGGCTGCAGGCCCCTATTTGAAGTGGCTGGCCTCCTGGCTGGGGCTGGCGCAGGAGGAGCATTTGAATGAGGCGCAGCTGCGCCGTTTTATCCGGGAAGCGCCTTATTTGTTCCGGCTGAGAGGCAGCCGGGAGGCGCTGGAGCGGATGATTGCTATTTATACAGGCGAAAAACCGCTTATCATTGAACATTTCCAGGTCCGATCGCTGCTCGAAAAGCCGGAGTTTGCCGAGGTGGCCAAGGGGCTGTACGGGGATCATCCGTACACGTTTTGCGTAGTGGTCAAGTCGGAGCACGGGGCTACGGAAAAGCAGCGGTATATTCTGCAAAATCTGATTCATGAACAGAAGCCGGCCTTCACGGAAGGCAAGCTGGTGGTCCTGCAGCCGCGCATGTATATGGACATGCATACGTATTTGGAAATGAACACCGTCTTGTCAGAGCCAACGCTGCTTTATTTGGATGAGGGAGCCTCCATGCCGTTCAACACCGTCCTAATCGATATAGAGCAGGAGAATCGCATGGATTTACATACGAGGCTGGAGCTCGATGCCGAGCTGGAATAATTCCGAGGAAAGAGGATGTGGCGTGATGAAAAAATCTAGGGTGTTCCCGTTCGAGCGCAATCGGTATTTTTACGGCAAGCTGCTGACCGTGCGCGATTTCGAGTCGGAGCAAAAGTATTTTAATGATAAGCGGCGGCTGTTGAACCGTGTGCTGTATGGCAGCGGTGTGCTTGCCGGATTGCAGGTGGTCCGGGTCAACGACAAGACCGTTACGGTGGAAATGGGACTTGCGCTGGACGGTTTGGGCCGTGAAATTGTGGTCGCTTCGCCAATTACTCTGAAGCTGTCCATGGTCGAAGGCTTCACTAATAACGATTACGCTAAAAACGTTTATCTGTGTATCGCCTATGATGAAAAGGGGAAGGAGCCGGTTCATTCCGTAGCCGGCCGCTCCGTTCGTTCGGAGGAGGTCAGTGAATACAACCGGCTGGCTGAAGGCTACCGGCTGTTTGTCCGGGAGGAAGCACCCGATCCATCCTCGTTCGAATGGAATGAGCTGCTGGAGCACACGGCTGTTGTTTACCAGGACGATCATGTCCGGATTTTGCAGACCGTGCCCCGTTTTGTCCGGCCGGGAGAAACCTTTCATCTGACCCTGAAGGTGGAAAAAACAATTCAGACTCCGGTGATCACCTTTGAATACGAACCGGAATCCGATGCGCTGCAGCTGGTGAGCAAGGATGGCGAAGGCATACTGCGGTTTGTTGAGCCGGGCGACAGCCGGTCAAGCGAATTCGTTCAAACCTACCCGGTCCACGTGGTTCGGAACACAGCGCAGGGGGCTTATTTCCGGGCCAAAACAGGAACGATCAGGCTGCAGCTGGGGGATCGGGAAATTGCCGTCAGCCCGAACTTTGCAAGCAAGGTGGAGATTGTCGAAGAATCCGTTCAGGAGCGTCTGGTCGGAGCGTATTTCCAGCGCACGCTTGATCAATCCATTGACTCCGGCAGCGAGCCTTGCGTATACTTGGCCAGAATCAGTTTGCTGCAAATGGGACCCACCTATATGATCGAGCAGGTGGACTGCCTGCCGTTTGGAGAGCGTATTGTGAACAATCCGCTGCTGCAGCGGCTGCTGCTCCAGAAGGAGGGCACCGGCAGCAGCCTGCCGTTTGCCGCAGACGCTGCAGCCAGGCTGCTGGAATCCGATGAGAAGCCTCAGCTCTCGGTGGCCTACGATCCGGAGCAGCACAAATTCGACTTTACGCTGGGTCTGCCGGAGCCGAGGTCCACGAGTGAGGACGTGCGGACTGGCGTGGTGGAGCTGCCGATTCAGTCGCCGCCTAAGCCGGGCCTCATTTCTTTTGCCAAGATGGAAAAGAGCTTCTTTAGCGCGGAGATTGCCCACGGTCTTGGAGACGGGCAGGTGCTGCTGACCGTAGGCATGGAGGATGCGGGAGCGGACCCGATCTCGGAGCTGTCTGCGCGTCATGGCAGCGTGTACTACGGGGATGAGGATGTTTTTGCCGGCAGTGAATATGATCCGGGACTGCCCGCGGTATCGATTGGCACCGTCGTTTATCCGAACCGGGGAACCTTCCGCATCGGCGTGAAGCTGAAGCAGACGACGGAATTAACCTCGCTGCGGCTGCGCTGGTGGGCGGTCAGGCCGAGTGAAGCGGCAGGAGGCCAGCAGGCAGGACAAGCTTCTTCAGTCAGCGGAGCAACGAACCGTGAAGCGGCGGCAGCGAAGGACGAGCTGTAGCGAAGCAGCAGCAGCTGAACGAATAAGCGGCCTTCTACAAACGACTGACCCCGGAAAGTGAGCCGGAAAAGAGAGACGGCATGAATTCCTGAAAAGGAAGCATGCCGTTTTTAATATTGGGTTTATGAAGCCTGCACAGAAAAGCCTGCACAGAAAAACGCCTCAGATGGTTCTGAACGCTTGCGGATGCTGGAGCAAATCGGTGGCTGCGGGCACAGACAGCGGCTTGCTGATCAGATAGCCCTGTACCTCGTTGCATCTGCGGGAAACTAAAAATGCCAGCTGCTCCTCGGTTTCTACGCCCTCCGCTACAATATTCAGATTTAATCGGCGCCCCAGGGAAATGATGGTTTTGGTAATGGCGGTATCCTTGGCAGCAAATGGTGTATCTTTAATAAAGGAACGATCGATTTTGAGCGTATCCAGCGGGAAATACTTCAAATAGCTCAGTGAGGAAAAGCCTGTGCCGAAGTCATCCAGCGAGATGTGGAGACCCAGCTTTCGCAGCTGCTCCAGCTTGTTTCTGGCCATTTCCGCATTGTTCATGACGATGCTTTCCGTCAGCTCCAGCTCCAGCCAGGATGGATCTAAATCGGCGGCTTCCAGCGCCTGCTGAACGACTGTAACGAACTCCTCACGGCGGAACTGAGCGAGTGAAATATTGACGGAAACACGGACAGGCGGAAGCCCTGACGCCTGCCAGGCTTTGTTCTGCAAGCAGGCGGTTCGCAGCACCCATTCTCCGAGAGGCACGATTAGACCGCATTCTTCAGCGAGCGGAATGAAGTCGGACGGGGGAACAAGCCCCAGATCGGCGTGCTGCCAGCGCACAAGCGCCTCCATTCCGGAGACACGGCCCTGCTGCAGATGATAGCGGGGTTGATAGAGCAGGGTGAACTCCCCGCGATCTAATGCTTTTCGCAGCGCCATTTCCAGCTTCAGCCGCTCTTCGGTCCGGGTATTCATCTCGGCATTGTAAAATTGAAAGCCGTTTTTTCCGCTGTTCTTGGCTGCATACATGGCTGTATCCGCATGCTTCATCAGTGTGATGCTGTTATCCCCGTCAACCGGAAACAAGCTGATGCCGACGCTTCCTGTCATGACAAGCTCGGTGGAGGCGACGATTAGCGGAAGACTCAAATTGCGCAGAATCGTTTCGGCCACCTTACGCGCGTCATCACTGCTGCGGATGCGGGGTAAAATAATCAGAAACTCGTCTCCGCCAAGCCGGGATACGGTATCCTCGGCACGGAGACAGCTCTTCAATCTGCCCGAAATCTGCTGTAAAAGCTCGTCTCCGGCTTCATGTCCCATCGTATCATTAATGAACTTGAAGCGGTCCAAATCTAGAAACAGAACCGCCAAAATTTGGCTGTCCCGCTTGGCTCGTTCCAAGGCCTGCTGCAGGCGGTCGTTAAACAATACCCGGTTAGGCAAGCCTGTCAGCGCATCGTAAAAGGCATGGTATTTTATTTTTTCTTCATATTGCTGTCTCTCGGACATCATCTGCCTGAAGCCGGTGACCATCGTATTAAAGGCTTCACCGACCTCATGGAGCTCATCTCGGGTTCCAACGTCAATTTGCACCAGCAAGTCCCCGTTTGAGATTTGGGCAGCGGCTCGTTTTAAATGCTGCACGGCCCGCCACATCGATTCATACAGCGATCCAATCAGATAGCACAGGGTGACAAATATAGCCAAGGCCGTTCCTGCCCCGACCAGCAGCTGCTGCTGAAGTGAATCGATGCGTTCCTGAAGCATTTGCTGTAAGGAGGATTCCTGCGCATCGTAAAGCGTATAGGCGGAATGAATAGCCTGTGCAGCCATGCGGTTGAAATCGGCGGGTGCAATGGTGATGCCTGGCTCGGTCTGTAAAATGGACCCGTTCAAAGCATGTAATAAGGCTTGTGTTGACACGAGATAGTGGTTGGCTGAAGGGTAGAGCCCGTCTTGCAGGCTGGGGTCTGTTAGCCCGTCGAATACGGTTTTTACACTGTCCATTTGGGCTTGAATACTGCCGGATAATAAAATAAGTTCATTTTTTTGATCCAAGGAGAGGTCATTTTTTGCTGCCATTTCAGCTCCCAGCCGTCTGGTTCGGCTGGTGCTCTCAATCAAAGGAGGCAATTTGTGTATCATGAAATCGATGAGCTGGTAGCTATCCTGCCCAGGGCCAAGCTTTAATCCGGCCTGCTCGGTAACGTTCATCTTTAACTTCAGCAGATTGGCGATGATTTGGGTGTGCAGATCATAATTTTGCATCGCTGTCAGTGCTTGTCCATTTTGCAGCAGCCGGCTCCAATCCGTTTTGATTTGGTTCCATTCAGTTGAGGTTTGGAGCAGCCCGTCATACTGGATCTGCAGCTGTTCCAGCTTGATAAAGGCTTGTCCGATTTCAGCTTCGTTCTTGTCGAACGGTTCTTGAGCCCCGCCGCTTCCATTCAAAGAGGTGTAGATGATGTCGCGGTGCTCCTGAAGCAGCTCAAGCGATTCTCGAACGGCACCGTTGTATTTGAGCCCGATGAGCTTTTTTTCGGCATGGTCGATTTCCTCCATGATTTCATCAAAAAGAATAAAGCCGAGGACTCCGGCTGACAGGAGAAACAGCACACCGAAGAGCATGAATTTCTTCAGGTAGTCTAATCGGTTCATGACTAAGACTCCGGGGTAAAACGGACTCTTCATTCGTTATATAATCTCCTTTAAATTAGTAAACCGTTTTCAAATGATAACGTGTTCTTGAGAAAGCCGGCAGCCTGACGGGGCCAAGCAGACCGGGCTTATAGTTGTTGTCCGTTAGGCCATGCTTACCATGCTATTCCAAGAGGCCTATGATTTATTTCCCGTTTTTTTCCCAAATATCAGTAACCTGTACACCCAGCTCCGAGGCGATTAGCTCCGCGGTGAGACGCTGCGGTCGTTTGATTTTTCCGTTGCGCAGCTTGGAAATGGTTTGAAGGGAAATTCCGGTTGCTTCTGCCAGTGTTTGTGCGGATATGCTGCGTTGAGCCATAATAATTTTAAGCTTGATGGCTGGCTCAGTCGCTGTTTCATTGGACTGCTTGAGATCGAAAATAATAAAGGCACAGTTGATGAGCCGTCCCCAGCCGTCAAAGAAAGGACAGGATCGCAGCGTAACCTCCAGCTCCACCATGTTGCTCAAGGGGATGGTTTTGACGGTCATATCCATGGACTGCTTGAGCCGTTTGATTTCTTCCATTTTTTCTTGGAGATGTCCGTGAATTTCGGCAGGCACCAGTTGAAGAATGGAAAGATCCTCGAAGTAGGCATCATCCTCTGCGATAGGATCGTAGTAGCTGTTGTACATATCGATTATCAGGTCGGCATTTATAATGCCGGCGGCCCGGACATTGTTCTGGTTGATTTGGGCATGAATCCATTTAAGCGGCCGGATGTCATCGATGGAAACGGCATATGTGTCCGGTTCCCCGGTACAGGAGAGTAGGTCGATTTCGAGGAGCAGGTTCATCGGCTGCTTTAATTTGTTGATAAGAATGACTTCACTGCGCAAATGCTTGTCTTTCATTAATCGGGCTTGCTTCACATGCAGAACGCCCATGAATTTCTTATCGATTAGCTGCAGGGGGTTCATGTTCAGCAGCTCTTTCTCCGTATACCCGAGCAAACCGATTAGTTTATCGTTTACGGCTTCGATGACCGGGCCGTTGTCGCCGCTGCGGATGATCGCCATTGGTCTTTGGAAACATTGAATCACGTGATGTAGGTTCGACGTCACTGCGGAGGCTCCTTCAACAATAAGAATGTAGAACGTTTTCAGTATACTGGACGGCTCCAGTTTTATTCAACGTACAAAAAGGCAATAAAACCTGTAATTCCAATCGTTTTTCTGGACGCCATCGAAAATTAAATTACAAATTCGAAAGTAAGGTTAAATTATTAAACTTGGGTTCATTTACCGTTACAATTGCCTTGATTTGCCCTTTTTATACGGTAATTTTCCTGAATTTTGCCTGCAAAAAGGACTTTAATTATTCCAATTTATGTTTAATAATACTTTATAGAGAGACAACAAGATTATAGAGACAACAAAGGCAGGGGATTCTCGGGTGGACGTATGTTCCATTGACGGCTGTACCAAGCCGGTTAAAGCTAAAAAATTATGTTCGATGCATCACCAGCGTTTACGCAGAAATGGAGATCCCCAGCTTGTAAGGACGAGAAAAAAAACAGCTTCTACCTGTCAATGGATACGCTGCGACAAGGATGCGGTATGCAAGGGCTTCTGTGCGAAGCACTACTACATCTATAAGCTTTCCTGTCGAACGGAAATTCACACATGCACAGCAACGGAGCAGCCGGTCTCTTAAGCACCGGTTTTCTTTTTTTTCCAAAAGGAGTATGCTTAGGGAAGCAAGTGAAAGATTACAGTAAAGGGGCTAAAGGAACATGGCGGATATTATTATTGTGGGAGCCGGTCCGGCGGGAGCAAGCGCGGCGCTGTTTACCGCGAAGGCCGGGAAACAAACCATTGTCATCGACAGCGATCAAAGTGTAACCAAGCGGGCATGGGTTGAAAATCATTATGGCGTAGCTGAAATCAGCGGGCCCGATTTAATCCGGCTTGGCAAGGAGCAGGCGTCCAAATTCGGCGCTCAGCTTGTTCAGGGCAAGGTCACTTCCATTGTAAAAGAAGACGGTGTGTTCCGGGTGTCTACGGACGAAGCCTCCTATGAAGCGAAGCATGTGATCCTGGCCACCGGATTTTTGACCGATTTGGCTGAGGCAGCCGGCCTTCAGACGAAGCCCGGAACCGAGCCCCGTGTGAAAACGGTATTCGACGTGGATGCAGCCGGTCAGACGAATGTTGAAGGGATTTGGGCTGCAGGTACGGCTGCTGGAGTAAGCGTACATACGATTATTACTGCCGGTGACGGAGCCAAGGTAGCCATTAATGTTGTCAGTGCCCTGAATGGAGAGCGCTACGTTGATCATGATGTTCTGAAAGGCTAGCGCTTTTATTAAAAGCGGGAAGCCCTGCAGCATAAAGCTGCGGGGCTTGCGGAGGATTAGGCCAACCGGGTTATCGGTTGGCCTTTTCGGCGTGAAAGCCTATTGCCGTGCCTATAGCTGCCGGACGCCGACAATATCCGCTGCGGAAATCCACACCGCAGCGCAGTCCTGTTGAAGCTTCACAAGGCCTTGCCGCGGATCGGCTTGTGTAACTACCCCCGTCAACCTCTTGTTTCCGTACTCCCCGAATACAACCAGCGTCATTTCTTTTTGGTGCCGGAGCGATTCAGCCAGAAGAAGAGAGATGCATTCGGCTTCCTGTTCATCCAAATAAGGGCGCGGCTGCTGCCGCAAATTGTGTTGGCTTTGGAGGAAAGCCTCCTTGTGTTCCGGCAGCATCATGCGCGACGATTCAAACAGGCCGTTGCCTTGCAGTTTTTTGCTCATTTGTAGTGGCCTCCGATTTTGCCGGCGCGATCCTCCGCTTGACCGGCATCCAGTCTGGAAGCGGCGCGTATAATGGCAGCGTCGCCGTATTTTTGTTTAATGCGGTCGGTTACGTGGGCCAGTGCCAGTTTCTTGTCCCGATCCTCAAACAAGTGCAGCTGCACAACACGGTCGCTGACGAGTCCGGACAAATTCACCGCCACTTTGCGTACGGGCAGACCGTCCCAGTGCCGCTGGAGCAGCTGCTTGGCGGCATGGTACACGTCCTCCGCCAGATTGGTCGGCTCATGCAGCTTCATCTGGCGGTAAAAGCCGCCCGGATGCTCATAGTCCGCGCCCTGGCAGCCGACAGATACCACCTGCCCCATAGAGCGCTTGGCCCTGCAGCGCCGGCATACCAAATCCGCAAGCTCCAGCAAAATGACATGCAGATCCGCTTCTGTGCTATAGTCGCGCGGAAGAGTCATTTGATGGCCGATGGCCTGCTGCCGGTCATGGGCGTGTACAGTAACCGGGCTGTTGTCGATGCCGTTGGCGATCCGCCATAACACTTCTCCGTTCATTCCCCACTTCGCCCGAAGCTTCCCTAGCGGGGTGCCGGCCAGCTCGCCGATGGTTTGAATGCCCATATGCTGCAGGTGCTGTGTCATGCGGGACCCAATCATAAACATGCAGTGGACTGGAAGTCTCCAAAGCTCATCCAGTTTGCTGTTGGGCAGCGTGTATATACCTTCCGGATGCTTTTTGGCAAAGTTATCACAAGCCATCTTAGCCAGCACTTTATTCTCACTAATGCCGATCCGGGTATAAACCCCGGTTTCCTGAAGAACCCGCAGCTGGATATGCCGCGCAATGTCCAGGGGTCCCCCGAGAAGCTCCTGGCTGCCGGTGAGGTCAAGGAATTGCTCATCGATGCTATAGGGCTCCACCAAATCCGAATAGCAGCGTAAAATGTCGGTGATTTGCAAGGATACGCGGATATACTGCTCCATATGCGGTTGGACTACGACAAGATCGGAGCACCTGCTCAGCGCTTCACCGAGCCGCTGGGCTGTCGTAATGCCGCGAGCTTTGGCTAGCGGACAGGCGGCCAGAACAATGCCGGATCGGCGCGCCGGATCGCCGGCTACGACCAGCGGCCGCTCTTTGTAGCCGGGATGGGCCGCTTTTTCTACACTGGCGTAGAACGACTGGCAGTCCGCCAGAAAAATAGTGCGGTGTGCTTGGGGTTTGTTCATGATGTCACTCCCGCTTTATTCCAGGTTTAGTGCACATCCCTTTTTGTAAAGAACAATAGGGTGATTATATAGAGTAGAACAAGATACGCCAGCAGGACGGTGAGCGAGAAGCCGAAGGTCATGCCGGGCAAGAGAGGCCCCGGGCCGCGGAGCTCCGGGCTGCTGTCGTATACGGCTAAATCAAGGTTGGCGAACACCAGATATTTGGACCAGCTGTACCGGGCGAGCAGCGCGGCGATGAGACTGCTGGAGAAGCTCAATAGGATCCCGATACTAATCGCCAGCCCCACGCTCCGCGAAATGGCGCCGACGGCAAATGCAACCGTAGCCTCGAAGATGGCGCCCGGGATACGGTACATGATTTGCTTGAATAGAAGCAGCGGCGTATCTCCGCCATGGGCGGCAGCCGTGCCGAATACAAGCAGCCCGCAGCCAAGGCTGAGCACGAACAGCACTGCGTACGCGCAGACGATGACGATGAGCAGGGTGGCGTATTTGGACCACAGCACTGCAGCGCGGCTGGCGGGACGAATAAGCAGCTGCCGAATCGTTCCGTCCCGGTATTCGTCGGCCACGATTTGAGAAGCAATCACAATGCCGAACAAGGGAATAAGCAGGCCGAGCCCTGAAACCATATAGCCTGCAAAGTCGGTATACCCCATACGATCAGCCAACGAGCTCATGGAGAAGCGGACGACAAAGGCCGAAATGCCGATAACGCCAAGCAGAAACAACCCGAACAATGCAGTCTGCTTCTTGCTGTTGAGCTTCATCCACTCATTTTGAATAAGAGCGATGTATGGCATCAGGATCGTCCCCCTTTGGTCAAGGATAAAAACAGGTCTTCCAGCGACGGCGTTACTGTCCGAACCTGATACAGGCGGATTCCGCCTGTGGCAAGCGCCAGGACTGCCGCCGGTATCGTTTCTTTGTCCAGCTCTATTGTGACCGTCTGTTCTCCGAGGCGCCCTGTCCCGAAGGGCAGGAGCAGCCGGGCCGCTTGCTCCGGCAGATCGACCTCGAAGACGATCGGCAGCCGGGTATTCCCGGGAACCGTCCGGTCACCCAGCTGCCGCTCTTCGACCAGAGTGCCGTCCTGAATGATGACCACGCGGTCGCACATCAGCTCCACTTCAGAGAGCAGGTGGCTGGAGACGAGCACCGCCATCTGCTCTGTACGGGCCAAATGGCGCAAATGATCGCGCAGCTGGCGGATTCCTTCCGGATCCAGGCCATTGGTCGGCTCGTCGAGCAGCAGGATGGAGGGCGCGTGGAGCAGCGCCTGGGCAATGCCAAGTCTCTGCTTCATTCCGAGCGAATACGTTTTCACCTTGTTGTGGATAGCGTGGTTAAGGCTCATTAGGGCGGCCATATCCAACATTCGCTGCGCGCTTATCGGCGTACGGCTCATCCGGGCAAAATGCCGCAAATTGTTCAGTCCGCTCATATAATCATACAGCGCGGGCTGTTCAATAATGGCGCCGACATGCTCCAGGGCTTGCGCACGCTGAGTGCGGATCGGGTGGCCCGAAATGACAATCTCCCCGTTTGTCGGAGACATTAGCCCCACCATCATACGGAGTGTGGTTGTTTTGCCTGAGCCATTGGGACCCAGAAAGCCGCATACTTCTCCGCGCCGGACGGAAAAGGACAAGTGATGGACAAGCGTGGCGCCGCGAATGCTTTTACTGACGTTGTGCAGTTCAATAACGGGTTCCGCCGAAGAAGGGAGCATGGTCTGGATCGCCTCCGTAACAAGTAACATTATTAGGAAGTATACCACAACAGGGACCAATCCAATCCACGCCATGCGGGCCCTCGCTTGTGCCTCATCGCCGGATAAGCCTTATGGCGCAGCTGGCCCGGCGTATGGACAAGGCGGCGGACGTCGAAGCGGCTGGCTGCCCGTCATGCGGTACCGCACTGTACGACACGGACCAAACCGTGCTGAGCGAGGCGCAAAAGCCGGACTACGTATCGGAGCCAAGCCCGAGATAACGGTTCAGCCGCTGCTCCACCTCCGCCTTAATCAGGCTCCACAGCATCGAGAAGGGATAGTGGTAGCCCCGGCACAAATACATGGCTTCGATGCCTGCCGCCGTACGGCGTTCCTCATACACCTTGACGCCGCGCTGGCGCAGCCTGGTGCGCACAGAAGCCAAATCCGAGGTCACCTGATCCTGTACACCGCGCAAGGTACGGACGTACGGCGCCGGCATTTTAAGCTTGAGCGTCTGCAGAATACTCATATCTCGCTCCAGCACCTCCAGCAGCACGGGCAGAAGCAAATAATCCTTAACAAGCTGCATGTCCTCTGCCGCCGGCATCCGGCTTGGCGTGGAGGGGGGACGTATGCGCCCGGCCGCTGGAACAGCCTGGTCACCCGGGGAAGGTATTTGCGGAACAGCCTCAGGTTGACTTGATACAGAATGATTCATAAGAGCCCCTCCACCTTCAAAATAAGAACATTTGTTCTTAACTCATTATATACAGAATAGCGAACAAATATTCGTATTTCAAGAGCGAAAGCGATTGTAAAATTTTCCTGCGGCTTAAGTGTCTCCATGAACCATGGAACAGCCGTTCCATTCTGAAAAGACTCCCGATTTCAGATACCGGCACAAGGCCTAAGGCCCCTCGGCATCGTACTAAAGCGAAAGCTTGCTTGAGTTCCCGGACTTAACCAGTATTTGCCCAAAAGCTTGAGGCGCCGCGCGATACGCTCCGCACAGTTCGCGCGGCGGCCGTCCATCCTATCAGGCAAAGGCGCCGGAAATCGGATATAATAATAGTAGAAAAGAGTTCGTCAGCACCGCTGCAGGGCGGCAGCAAGGGAGATGGGGGGGGGACGGGATGTGCGGCAGATACACCATTACAGTGACTATGGAGGAGCTTATGCTGCGGTACTATATCGGCGAGGAAACCGGTCCGTACCACCGGCCGAGATATAACATCGCCCCAGGGCAGAGCGTTCCGGCGATTGTGGGTCACGAGGGCCGCAACCGGCTCGGGGAGCTGAGGTGGGGGCTTGTGCCCCACTGGGCCAAGGAGGAGCGGCTGGGCACGACACTGCTGAATGCGCGGGCGGAAACGCTGACCGAGAAGCCGGCTTACCGGCGGTCATTTGAGCGGCGGCGCTGCCTGATTCCTGCCGACGGCTTCTACGAATGGAAAAAAGCAGGCTCCGGGAAGCAGCCGATGCGGATTGTAATGAAGGACAACCGCCTGTTCTCGATGGCCGGCTTGTACGACATTTGGATCGCTCCCGACGGGAAAAGGCTGGCCACCTGCGCCATTGTGACCACAACTCCAAACCCGCTGATGGCCGGCATTCATGACCGTATGCCCGTGGTGCTGCGGCAGGAGGATGAGCCGTTGTGGCTTGACCGCTCTGTGCAGGATACCGCCCGGCTGCAAAAGCTGCTTGTTCCCTATCCTGGCGGGGAGATGCGGGCGTATCCGGTAGCTGCGGCGGTCGGGAATGTAAGAAACGACGGGCCGGAGTGTATTCGGGAGCTAAGCGAAGAGGAACAAGGCGGGGCCAAGGGGGAGACAGTCCGCCAGGCTGCTTTGGAGCTGCCGGAGCTGGATCTGGAATGGTCTTGATTTTGTCAAACAGCCATGCTAACATAAAATTATTCACTTTCTTTATTTATTAAAAAAAGAAAGGGGTTCGTATGAAGCACCCGTCTACAGCCAGAATTGGCCTTGTTAAACATATTAATACAGCGACGATTTTGCGCATCATCCGCGAGGCCGGTCCGGTGTCGCGGGCTGATATAACGAAGCAAACCGGATTAAATGCGGCGACGGTGTCCAGTAATGTGCTGCCGCTGCTGGAGCTGGGAATTGTGAAGGAAATAGGGAGCGGCGAATCCAGCGGCGGCCGCAAGCCTACTCTGCTGGAGCTGGCTCCCGGCTCCTATTGTGTGATTGGGGTCGACATGGGCACGACGGGCGTCAGCACCGCCGTCACGGATCTCGGGGCCAACATGATTGCGGAGGTCCGGCTGCCGTTCGGGGAAGGGTCTGGACCCGATGAAGTGCTTGACACCATCGAGGCGTCCATTCAACAGGTGCTTGACCAGCCAGGCATTTCCCCGGATCAAGTACTGGGTATCGGCATCGGCTTCCATGGGCTTGTGAATACCGAGGAGGGCGTCTCCCTATTCGCGCCGGCCTTTGGCTGGGAGAATATTCCGGTTCGGGAGCGGTTCGCGAGCCGGTTTGACCTGCCCGTCTTTATCGACAATGATGTCCGGGCGATGGCGCTTGGAGAGAAATGGTTCGGCCAGGCTGTGCAGGTGACGAATTTTATTTTTGTGAATGTGGGCACGGGAATCGGCTCCGGGATTTATGTGAATGGCGAACTGCTGCGCGGATCGCATTACGGCGCAGGCGAGATTGGCCATATCACGGTGGCCGACAACGGGGAACGGTGCTTTTGCGGCAAATACGGCTGTTTGTCGACGATTGCGTCCGGTCCTGCGCTCGAGGAGCGCATGAGACGGCGCATACAGGCCGGCACAGCGTCTCTGCTCACGCAGATGACGGAAGGCCGCCTGCCTGAAATTACCGGCAAGCTCATCCATGAGGCGGCTCTGCTCGGGGATGAGCCTGCCCGACGTCTGCTTGATGAAACAGGGCGTTATCTCGGTCATGCGGTTTCTATCCTGGTGAATTTGCTTAATCCCGAGCTGGTGATCGTCGGCGGCGGGGTAGCGGCCAGCGGGGATCTGCTGTTTAAAGGCATGCATGAGGCCATTCAGGAGAAATCCCTGCGCAATAATGTGAAGGGCATGGCGATCCGCCCGACGGCGTTTGGCGGCAAGGCAGGGATCATCGGTGCGGCGACGCTGGTGCTGCAGGAAATTTTCAGCGCCCCGCATCTGTTCACGCTGAAGCAAGAATCTTGAGCAGAAGGGCCGCGGGCAGCTTTTTCACCCGGCATTTAACTTTATACATCTAATCAGTCAAGGGAGAGAACTCATCCTATGTTGAACCATTCCGTATTGGAGCAAAAATTCATTGAGCTTTACGGGGGCAGCTCCGAGGGGATTCGTGTATTCCATGCTCCGGGCCGTGTCAATTTAATTGGGGAGCATACCGATTATAACGGCGGCTATGTGTTTCCGGCGGCGCTGACCTTCGGCACCACCATGCTGCTGCGCCCAAGAAGCGACCGTACACTGCGGCTGGCATCGCTTAATTTCCAGGCACAGGCCGAGGCGTCCCTGGACCAGCTGGATTTTGACCCGGCTCATGACTGGGCGAACTATCCGAAGGGCGTCATCGTTCATCTGCAGCAGGAGGGCTTTGTCCTCGGCGGTGCGGATGTGCTGTTCCATGGGGAAATTCCGAACGGAGCGGGACTGTCCTCCTCCGCTTCGATTGAGGTTGTTACCGGCTACGGCTTTCTTGCAGCGGCAGGGCATACCGACATTGACACCGTCCGGCTGGCCTTGACCGCACAGCGGGCTGAAAATCAGTACATGGGCGTAAATTGCGGGATTATGGACCAGTTTGCCGTGGCCAACGGCCGTGAAAATCACGCGCTTCTGCTGATGTGCGACACGCTTGAGTATAAGCGGGTTCCTTTTGACAGCGGAGCGTACCGCATTGTCATCGGCAACACGAACAAACGCCGCGGTCTGGTCGATTCAGCCTACAACGAGCGCCGGAGCCAATGTGAGCAAGCCGTGCAGGCTTTGCAGGCCGCTCATCCGGGTCTGCGTTTGCTGGGCGAGCTGACGCGAAGCCAGTATGAGGCTTCCGAGCAGCTGATTGCCGATCCGGTTGTCCGTAAACGGGCACGCCATGTCGTAGAGGAAATCGACCGGGTGCTGAAATCGGTAGACGCGCTGCAAGCCGGCGATTTGGCCGCTTTCGGCAAGCTGATGATCGGCTCTCACGAGTCGCTGCGTGATCTGTATGAAGTCACTTGCAGGGAACTGGACGTCATGGTAGAAGAAGCGCTGCGCATCCCGGGTGTGCTTGGCTCGCGTATGACCGGAGCGGGCTTTGGCGGCTGCACCGTGTCGCTTGTGCACGAGGACCAGGTTGAGCCATTCATTCAGACAGTAGGCGCAAATTATGAGCAGCAAACCGGGCTGAAGGCCGATTTCTATGTATGCACTATTGGCGACGGCGTAAAAGAAATGTAACCTCACTTGAAAATGATGGAGGCGGATAAATTATGGCAGTACTCGTAACAGGCGGAGCAGGCTATATCGGATCGCATACCGTAGCCGAGCTTCTTGCGGCAGGAGAGCAGGTCATTATTGTCGATACGCTCGGACAAGGGCATAGGGAGGCGCTGCTGGGCGGCAAGCTGTATGTCGGGGATATCCGCGACGCTGATTTTATGGATGGCGTATTCAAGGAAAATGAGATTGACGCAGTGATTCATTTTGCGGCGAACTCGCTTGTCGGCGAGAGCATGCAGAATCCGGCGAAATATTATCATAACAACGTATATGGCACCTTGTGCCTGCTGGAGAAAATGAACGAATACGGCGTGAAAAATATTGTCTTCTCCTCGACCGCAGCCACTTACGGGGAGCCTGACAGTGTGCCGATCCAGGAGACAAACCGTACCGAGCCGACGAATGCCTACGGGGAAACCAAGCTGGCTATGGAAAAAATGATGCGCTGGTTTGATACCGCCCATGGGATGAAATACGTTTCCCTTCGTTATTTCAATGCTGCCGGGGCGCATGAAAGCGGGAAAATCGGTGAGGATCATTCGCCGGAAACGCATCTGATTCCGCTGATTTTGCAGGTTCCGCTTGGCCAGCGCCAGCACATTTCTGTCTTTGGGGACGACTATGCAACGCCGGACGGCACCTGCATCCGGGATTATATTCATGTGACCGATTTGGCGGATGCCCATATTTTGGCAATGAACAAGCTGCGCAGCGGCGGGGATAGCGGGGTGTACAATCTGGGCAGCGGAAACGGCTTTTCCGTGAAGGAAGTCATCGATGTGGCCCGGGCAGTGACAGGGCATCCAATTCCGGCAGTGATCGAGCCGCGCCGTGCGGGAGACCCGGCGATTTTAATCGCGTCTTCGGAGAAGGCGCGCCGCGAGCTTGGCTGGAAGCCGGCAAGGGAACATTTGCCCGCCATCATTGAATCGGCCTGGAAATGGCATCAAGCGCATCCGAACGGATACCGGAGCTGAGGAGGAAGCACAGATGGAACACCATTTTATAAGCCGGAGCGGCAAGCAGCCCCGGCAGGCGGCGGAAGGCCGGATTGGCGGAGGGCGGATGGAAGAACTGCTTTTACACCGTACGGACGGTCAAAAAGGAGCCGACGAAGCAGGGGACGCTGCGATTTCCGGCAAGGCGGATGCTTTTCGCGCAGCAGCCGAAAGCGCAGCGGCTGAATCGGGGGGACAGAGGATTTCCCCGTTGTCGGCTATTCAGGCGGATCCTTCCAAGCCGGAAACCGCGGCCCTACAGGTGGAGCGTCTGCTTCAATTTGCCCAACAGGCGGAGCTGATCGAAGGCCCGGACCTGATCCCGGCGCGCAATGCGCTGCTGGACCTGTTGAAGCTGCCGGAGCCGTTTACGGGAGATGTGCCTCAGGAGCGGCTGGAGACCCCGGTTGCCGCACTGGAGCCGCTGCTTGACTATGCGGCCGCTACCCGGCTTCTGCCGGAAAACACGACCACCTGCCGCGATTTGTTCGACGCCCGGATTATGGGGCTGCTTATGCCGCGTCAGTCCGAGGTGGCCCGCACGTTTTGGCGGACGGCGAAGGAGCAGGGCGTGCAGCAGGCGACGGACGATTTCTACCGGCTGTCGCGCAGCTCCAACTATATTCAAACCGCCCGCATTCGTAAAAACCGCTATTGGCGCGCCAAAACCGATTATGGCGATTTGGAGATTACGATAAATCTGTCGAAGCCGGAGAAGGACCCGAAGGAAATCGCAGCCGAACGCAGCGCGCCGCAGGTCGGTTATCCGAAGTGCCTGCTGTGCCTTGAGAATGTCGGGTATGCAGGGCGCATCAACCATCCGGGACGGCAGAATCACCGGGTAATTCCGATGACGCTGCAGGGGCGGCCATGGCATTTGCAATATTCGCCATACGTGTACTACAATGAGCACTGTATCGTATTTGATGAGCAGCACGTGCCGATGAAAACAACAGCGGATACCTTTGAGCGTCTGCTTGAATTTGTAGCTTTATTTCCGCACTATTTCATAGGATCAAATGCAGATTTGCCGATTGTCGGCGGTTCCATCCTGAGTCATGACCACTATCAGGGCGGGCGACACGATTTCGCGATGGCTCTTGCCCCGGTAGAAGCCGCGTTCACGCATGCCGCATACCCGGGCGTCCGGGCGGGTATCGTGAAATGGCCGATGTCGGTGGTACGGCTATCCGGCCGGGATGCGGGGGAGCTGCTGCGGCTTGCTTCCGCCTTGCTTGCGGACTGGCGTGAATACAGCGATTCGTCGGTCGGGATTATGGCGTATTCGGAGCAGGAGGGCGGCGGGCGCACACCGCATAACACGATCACCCCGATTGCCCGTTCAGGCGCAGACGGTGAATGGCAGCTGGATTTGGTGCTGCGGAACAACCGTCAATCCGCCGAGCATCCGGATGGTATTTTTCACCCGCACCGCGAGCTGCACCATATCAAGAAGGAAAACATCGGCCTAATCGAAGTGATGGGGCTGGCCGTGCTGCCCGGACGGTTAACCCTGGAGCTGGAGCAGATCCGCGCTGTGCTAACCGGACAAGGAGAGCCGCTGGCGAACATTCTAGCGAATGCAGAGCACCCGCTGCATAAACATGCGGCCTGGATGGAGGAGCTGCAGCCGCAGTTTACGGCGGATATGCCGGATCAGGCGGCGGCGGAGCTTTTGCAGCAAGCGGTTGGGCGCAAGTTTTTGCAGGTGCTATTGGATGCAGGGGTGTACAAGCGCGATGCCGCCGGTCAGGCTGCATTTGCGGCATGGATGAAACAGGCGGGCTTCGAGCAAGTGTAGGGCGGAGCGCCTTCTCTCGGCGTGAGGCGCCTTGCTGTGTACGGCGGCCCGGCGGGCAGACAGTTCGCATGCAGGCTGCTGCTCCTGCGAGTCTGTCTGAGACGCTAGGGCGCGGGTTGAAATAGAACCCCGCCTCCGCAGGCTGCTTCGGGCCTGAATAAGACGCCAGGCGCAGCCGGCCGGAGCTGAGATGGGGTCTGCCTGCTGCGGGCTTTGCTCCGGACCCGGGATCTCCGCTTGTCTGGCGAAGGAGAGCTGGCTTCTATGCAGCGTATGCAGCGTATAATGGGAAAACGAGAGAACAGTTATCAGAAAGCCCTTGGAATGAAGCACGGGCTTCAAGTTGTTGTCAGCCGGAGAGGAGCGAAATAATGTCAAATGTAACTGTCAAAACGCTGGAATACGCAAGCTGGGGCCGCTGCGTGCAGCTGTCCAACGGGAAGGTTGAGCTTATCGCGACCCTGGATTTCGGACCGCGCATTATCCGTTACGGCTTTGTTGGCGGCGAGAATATGCTGAAAGAGGATGCCGGCCGCACGCTGGGGAATTCGGATGATGCGATTCAGGACGCTTACGGCGACCGGGATTGGAGAATTTATGGCGGCCACCGGCTCTGGGTGAGTCCTGAAGTGCTGCCCCGCACCTACTACCCGGACAATGCGCCGGTGCAGTGGTCTGAGGTCGAGCGGGGTGTGAAGCTAACGCCTCCTGCAGAGCAGGGAAATGGGATTCAAAAAGAAATCGAGCTGACGCTGGCTGCGGATTCCGAGGAAGTAACGGTTACCCAGCGCGTAACGAATGTAGGGGCTTGGCCGGTGGAGTTTGCCGTCTGGTCACTGACAGTCATGGATGTGGGCGGCCGTGAGATATTGCCGCAGAACCGGCGTGAAACCGGATTTTTGGCTAACCGCAGCCTTGTGCTGTGGCCGTATACCCGAATGAGCGATCCGCGTGTCCGCTGGGGGGACAACTACATCGTCATCCGCCAGGGCGACGGTCCGACGCCGTTCAAAATCGGAACCGCCAACGAGGCCGGCTGGGTCGCTTATGAGAACAAGGGCCAGCTCTTTATCAAATATCATCCCCACAACCCGGATGGGGTGTATCCTGATTTCGGCGTATCATACGAAACGTATGTATGCGGCGATTTTATTGAGCTGGAGACGCTTGGCGAGCTTAAGATGGTTGCGCCGGGCCAGACCGCAGAGCATCATGAAGTATGGAATCTGTTCGCAGGCGTGTCGCTGCCCGGAGATGACGCTGATGAAGCGGCGCTGGAGCAGGCTTTGACAGCCTATTTGAAAAAATGAAACGGACGTTGATTACGACCGTTACGCTGAATGCGGCATTGGACAAAACATATGTCCTGCCGCGTTTTGCTTTGCATACGGCCAATCGGGTCGGCCGTATGCTGGTTTATCCGGGCGGAAAAGGCGTTAATATGGCGCGGGTTGTTCACCAGCTCGGCGGCGATGTGCTGGCGGCCGGCTTTGCGGCTGGCTGGAACGGGGAACGGCTTGCCGCTGAATTGGACGCAAGAGGGGTAAAGCACCGCTTTGTCCCGGCCTGCGGAGAATCCAGGCTGGCATTGACGATTATAGATGAGGAAGCGGAGCGAGAGGCTTCAAGCGGAGCGGGACTGGCCCGGGCGGTGACCGAGCTGATTGAGCCGGGCCATCGTGTGACGCCGCAGCAGCTGGAAGCGCTGCTTGAAACGGTGCAGGAGCTGGCCCGGCAATCGTATATCGTCGCCTTGTGCGGCAGCTTGCCGGAAGGGGCTCCCGCCGATACGTATGCCGCACTGGTGGAGGCGGCCCGCGCTGAAGGCGCGCTGGTGTTTGTGGACAGCAGCGGGGCGGCGCTGGCCGCGAGTCTGGGCGCCCGGCCGGATCTGATCAAGCCCAATGCGCCGGAGGCGGCCGGGCTTCTGGGCGCGCCTGTCCCGTCGGATGAAGCCTCCGCCGTCGCTTTGCTGCGCCAGCTGATCGGCGCCGATGATAGAGGCGGTCTGCCTGCTGCGGGGCCGCAGACTTCGTGCCCGGACCCGTCAGCATCGCTATCTGCCGGTATTACCGCTACATCCGATACGGCCCGTAACGCGCCCAAGGCGGGCGCAGACGGAGCCTTGTCCGGCGGAGAGGACAAGCCCTGCCTCCGGCCCGCGCTGCCTTACGCGGTGCTTACGCTTGGAGCGGACGGGGCGCTGGCCGCCAGCCGGGAAGACGGCCTGCTGCGCGTTCGCGTGCCTGCGGTGCCCGCCCGCAGCGCTGTCGGCTGCGGAGACGCCTTTTTCGCGGGCCTGGCGCTCGGCTTTGCCCGGGGCTTGCCGTTCCCGGAGGCGCTGCGGCTGGCGGCTGCCACCGGCACGGCAGTTTCCCTGCAGCTCGAGGCCGGCGCAGCAGATCCGGCTGATGTGCAAAGGCTGTTGAAGCTTGTTGCTGTCGAGCGGCTGGAAGGGTGAGCGGATCAGTCCGGCTTTTTGATAGCTGTGCTGTTGTGCCGGTGGCCTGCCGTCATGCAGTGAAGCACCAGCGTTAAAGCGCTGGAATCCGCACAGATTGCAGGCTTAAGGGCAATGCGTAGGAGGCTCGCGCCGTTCCGGGCACGAGCCTCATAGCGCTGCACAGACCGCCGCCGGTCGCCGCGCCGGCCCCGGAAAGCAGGTCAACCAGCATCGCAGGGCACCAGGTACATAGATGAGTTTGTTACAAAAACTAATTTTGGGATAATCTAGAATAAATGGAATGGGTTTATGACGAATCGCCTGCCGGGGCGGAACTTTCCCCTTTTTCTCAACACAAAAGAGTGTTAAGATGAAAGATAGTGCAGGATGAGGTAAACGGTTGCTGCAAGGGTTTACATACGCAATCTGTTTATAGCTGTCGCTGTGTCAAGCTGAAGCTTGGTACAGACATAATGAGTGCTCAGTAGAGATAGGGGAGGAAAGGCGTTGCTCAAGAGAACCTTAATCGGATTAATTCGCAGCTTTGAAGCTACGGGGGACAAAGCAAAGGATCCGGCCCTGAAAACGAGATACTACAATCTTACGAAGGATCAGACCTGGGAAGAAATCGTAACCATCATCAAGAAGCTTCCCGGGTACAAGCTGCTGCATGAAGTGAAGAGTGTTGGAGAGATCGTGGTGGAGAAGAAGACGATGACCGGCCGGGTGCAGGATATCACCATCACCATTGTCGCCATGACGCCTGTCAAAACCGGCGTGGATATTTACTCGGCATCCCGCGGTTCCCTGGGGGATCTTGGCTCCAATTATCGCACCATCATCAGCTTGTTTCAAGAAATCGATAAAAAACTGTCCCGCAACATAAGCAGATAGGCTCTGTGAAATCAACGAGCAGCAGAGAAAAAGCGAGCGAAGGCGTGGCTTCCTCGCTTTTTTTACTGAATAAGAAGCAGGAAACGCTGCATTCATGTCTAATGGATGTGGATTCAGCGTATAAACGGGAGCGGCCTATTCTTGAAGAAGAGAAGCCGGCTATCCGGCTGAACCAGGCTCGCCTTGCGCAGAGGGATGTCCTGAAGCCCAGGGCTTTGTAGTCAAATTCGTTCCAGTTTACTGACATTCAAAGGGCAGGAAGTATGGAAACACCGAATAAGGAAAAAATGACACCGAATGGCTTCTCGCACGTATATATGGTGGGATGCTGAAGCGAGTGACAGGGTGACTCCTTCTCACGGCGGCGAAGCCGGATTGTCTCCCGTCAGGGAGGTAAATGCAAAAAAAAAAAAGCACCGCGCCGAGAAGCGCAGTGCTTTGGATGAGCCTGTACAGAACCATTAAACCAGCTTCTTGACAGCCTCGATCGCTGCTTCGTATGCCGGGTGCTCTGTCATTTCTTTCAGGTACTCTACGTATTGGATGGTGTCGTTGGCATCCACTACGAAAATGGAGCGCATGTCGAGCTGAAGCTCTTCAATCAGCACCCCGTAGCTTGTTCCGAAGGAACGGGCTTTGTAGTCAGACAGCGTAACGACTTTGTCTACGCCGGCTGCGCCGCACCAGCGGGCTTGTGCGAACGGCAGGTCCACGCTGACAGTCAAAATAACAACGTTGTCGCCAAGGCTGGCGGCAGCTTCGTTGAAGCGGCGGGTTTGCGCATCACATACGCCGGTGTCCAGCGAAGGAACAACGCTAATCAGCTTCACTTTACCTGCGTAATCGGCCAGGGATACTTGCTCCACCAGGTTTTTGTTCAGTTTAAAGTCAGGAGCCTTGTCCCCGACCTTCAGTTCAGGTCCGACCAGTGTAATCGGATTTCCTTTAAATGTAGCTGCACCAGTACGTTCTTGTGCCATGGGGGTAAAACCTCCTCAATAAATTTAGGCTGTTTGCATATGAGAACCAAGCCAAGCCTAATTATACCGTTTTAAAAATAGGCTTGTCCAATCGGAAATGGAGAAAGATGTCATGATTTTCTTGAGAAATGAGAAATTAACACAATATTTAAAGTGGTATCCGGTCACATCCTCCATCATCGTCCTGAATTTGCTGCTATTTGTCATGATGGAGCTTATCGGGGATACGCAAAGCAATGAGACGCTTATCCGCTTTGGAGCGATGTATGGGGATTCGGCGCAAGGAATAGCTCCGGAATATTGGCGCTATTTCGTATCGATGTTCCTGCATATAGGCTTTACCCATCTGTTATTCAACTGCTTCTCGCTATATGTGTTTGCTCCGCCGCTGGAGCGGCTGCTCGGGCCGTTTCATTACTTGGTCTTCTATTTGTTCAGCGGTTTCGCGGGAAATGCGGCCAGTGTAGTCATGCACAATGAGCCTTATATGTCGGCGGGGGCGTCAGGGGCGATTTATGGCTTGTATGCAGCATATTTGTTTTTGGCATTGTTCCGCCGGGGAGCGCTCGATTTGCAGTCCAGGCAAACCATTATTATCATCGTCGTCATCGGTGTCCTTTATTCGGTGTTTATGCCAGAGGTTAACCTGTATGGGCATGTAGGGGGCTTTATCGGCGGCTGGCTGTTATTCTGGCTGCTGCTGCGAGGCCGGACCCGACGGCAAGCTTAACAACGAGACAAGTGAGGGAACAACGTTGGAATTGCGACAATTGCAATATTTCGTCAAGGTAGCAAGGAAACAGCATGTCACGCAGGCGGCTGAAGAACTGCATGTGGCTCAGTCGGCGGTAAGCCGTCAAATTCATCAGCTGGAGGAGGAGCTGGGGATCAGTCTCTTTGTGCAAAAGGGGCGGAACCTGCAGCTGACTCCGGTCGGCCGTTTATTCTTGAGCCGGATTGAATCAATTTTGGCGCAGCTGGAGAAATCGGTCAGCGAGGTTCATGAGTTCCTTGACCCGGAGGCTGGAGAAATCCGCATTGGGTTTCCGCATACACTGGGCATCAACTTGCTGCCTTGTGTTATAGCCGAATTCAGAAAAGATCATCCGAACGTCAAGTTCAAGCTGCGGCAGGGTACCTATACAAGTCTTATTCGGGAGGTTGTCAACGGAGACGTGGATTTGGCTTTTATTTCCCCATTTCCGGAGCGGCATGATCAGGTAACGGGAGAATTGCTGCTGACCGAAGAAATGCATGCCGTGCTGCCTGAAAGCCATGTTCTTGCCGGACTGGAGGTCATTCGTCTGGAGCAGCTGAGGGATGATCAATTCGTGATGTTCAGTGAGCAGTATTCACTACGCAAAATTGTGTGGAATGCCTGTCGTCAGGCGGGCTTCGAGCCTAAGGTCGGTTTCGAGGGAGAAGAAACGGATACCATTCGCGGCCTGGTGGCTGCCGGGCTGGGGGTAAGCCTGCTTCCTGAAATGGCCCTGACGGAAATTAGTCCGCTTATGCCGGCGCGGGCCCGGGTGACCGAGCCGGTGGTGACACGGACCATCGGGCTGATCCGGAGCAAGGATCAGAAGCTGTCGCTTGTAGCGGAAGTGTTCCGCGGGTTCCTGATTAAATATTTTAAGCAGTAGCGGCTTCTGCCGCAGCTCCAGGCCGGAGGAGCCGCAGCTCCTGATAAGGTGCCTTGCTCAATGACGAAGAAGCGCTGGGTGCCGCCGATGCGTGTATCCTTTTCTGCACCGCGCGCAGCTCCCAGCGCGCGGTGCTTCGCTGTATGACGGCGGTCGTTCGACCACATACGCCGCATCCCAATGCGCTATATCCATGTCGGACAGACAATCGGACAGCCGGACAGCTATATGGCCGTTCGAGGCACTGCGGCTAAGAGGTGAGGGGCATCTGGTCCGAATGCAGCCAAGCGGGCACAATCGTATGGCCTTGGACCGGGGACTTCCTGCGACGCTCGTGCGGGGCATCGACAACGAGTCGAGCTTCTGTGAATGCTCGATAAAACCGTCATGACTTTCTGTCGCATCCCCGGTATGAAAGCAGCTCTTTCACAGAAAAGGACCTCACGCTTCACAGCATAAGCTGTGAGAGCGTGAGGTCCTTTTCTGTTGTTGCTGCTGTTCATTTGCGTTGTTGTTGTTGTCCACGCGATACGGATTAATCGTCGTTATTCCGGTTGGTGAAAATCATAATGTACTTGAGCAGCTCCAGCAAGGAGATGAGCGCTGCCGCAACGTAGGTTAAAGCGGCTGCATTCAGAACCTTGGCAACGCCGGGCTCTTCATCACTGCGGATGAAGCCTTCGGAAATCATCAGGTCGCGGGCGCGGTTACTGGCGTTAAACTCAACAGGCAGTGTAATCAGCTGGAACAAAACCGCCACGGAGAAAAACAGGATGCCCAGGCCGAGCAGGAAATTGAATTGTTGGAAAATCAGCCCGGCAATAATCATCAACGGAGCGACACCCGAAGTGAAATTGACGGCCGGGAACAGGCGGTGGCGGGCTACGAGCATCGGATAATGAACCTTGTGCTGAATGGCGTGCCCTACCTCATGGCAGGCAACGGCAACTGCGGAGATGGAATTCTCGTAGTAAACCGGCTCACTCAACCGTACCGTACGGCTGATCGGATCATAGTGGTCCGACAGCGCTCCGGGCACCGGCTCGATAGGAACGTCGTACAGCCCGTTGGCATCCAGCATGCGTCTTGCAGCCTCATAGCCGGTTAATCCGGATGTGATGGGCACCTGCGACCACTTATTGAATGTCCCTTTGACCCGGAACTGTGCCCAGATGGAAATCCCGAAGGCAATGAAAATCAGATAGTCCATGGGATGGAACCACATAATTTAACCCTCCATTTTAATTGATATGCAGCTTACATAAAAGGATTTTTCCCCAATAAAAGAAGAAGTGCGTCAACGGCGGCTACCGTGTGCGGAGCCAGGCTTTTGAACACCGCCTTGGCTTGTCTCGGCTTCATCTGGTCAATCAGCGGCTGAAGCTCCTTGGCCTGCTTCTCCAGCTGCTCCAGATGAAGCTGAAGAGAGGAGAGCTTCTCGGTAATTTGCTCGTCGGAGGAGACCCGCTGCCAGCTGTCGAGCATCACTTTAATCTCGTCAAGGGTATACTTTTCCTTTTTCCATTGTTCAATACGTTTTAAGCGCAGTAAGGTTTCATGATCATACAGTCTGTAATTGGTGTCGGAGCGTTTCTTCGGCTCGATGAGTCCCAGCTTGGTGTAGTAGTCAATCGTACGCGGGCTCAAGTCGGTCAGCTTCGCAAGTTCCCCGATCCGGTATAGCTTTGTTATCCCATCCGAATGCACCTCAATTCATCCACATTATCCTTTATCGATCTCTATAAAAATATGATACCTGAAGTAAAACCATACAGTCAAACGTTATGCTTTGAACATTTTGCGACAGTCTCAAAAACCGTTATGACTTTCTGCTGCATCCCCGGTATGAAAGAGGCTCGTTCACAGAAATTGGCGTGCAAGCCTACATGATATGAGTTCGTGTAATCATTTATTACGTATTTAATTAAAAACCGAATTATATTAGATTCATGTCAGATTATTTTTCGTATTTCATGGTTTTTTAACGAAAATGTTATTGTCAAATGAAAATCCTCCGTATATAATGACATTAAGATTTTCACAAAATGTTATATAAACTTACATTGGGGAGTGGTTCGAAGATGAAGAAGCTGGTAGTCGCATTAAGTATGCTGGCCCTGCTTTTATTCCCGACTCTGGCGTTCGGGGCGGAGGCGGAGGGGCCGAAACCGGAGGAATTGCAGGCTGCAATTAACGGCATCTGGGTCATGCTCGCAGCAATCCTTGTCATTTTCATGCAGGCCGGCTTTGCTTTGCTTGAAGCGGGTTCGACACGGATGAAAAATGCCGGGCACGTAGCCGGTAAAACGATTTTAACGTTCGGCATCTGCGCGATTGCATTTTGGGCGTTCGGCTTCGGTCTTGCCTTCGGTAACGGCAGCCCGATTATCGGCACCACCGGGTTCTTCTTCAACGGGACGGAAGAACAGGGCGTTATGTTCGATGCGCTCGCGGCTTCCGACGTTCCGCTTAGCGTCAAATTCGTATTCCAGCTTGCGTTTGCCGGTGTATCGCTGGCTATTGCCTGGGGCGGATTTGCCGAGCGGGCTAAGCTCTCTGTATACTTCGTGTTCGGCGTGCTGTTCACCGTATTGATTTATCCGGTTGTTGCCCACTGGATCTGGGGCGGCGGCTGGCTGGCGGCGGAAGGGAAGCAGGATTTTGCCGGCTCGACGGTTGTGCATCTGCAGGGTGCAACAGCTGCGCTGGTAGCGACCTTATTGTTGAAGCCTCGACTCGGCAAGTATAATAAGGATGGCAAACCAAACCTGATTCCCGGTCATAACCAGGTGCTGTCGGTGCTGGGCGTTATTATTCTCTGGATTGGCTGGTTCGGCTTTAACGCAGGCAGCACCTTGTCCGCGATGGGCGACTTCTTCGGCTTCGTTGCACTGAATACGAATATGGCTGCCGCCGCCGGCGCGGTTGCCGCACTGCTTGTATCCTGGGCTTACTTCGGCAAGGCGGACATTCCCAGCATGCTGAACGGCGTTCTTGCCGCATTGGTAGCTATCACCGCTTCCTGCGCCTTCGTCGAAACATGGGCCGCTATCGTTATCGGTGCCATTGCCGGCGTACTGACCTTCTTCACGGCGCAATGGTTTGAAAAAGCAGGTGTTGACGACCCGATTTATGCATTCTCGGTACACGGTATCGCCGGTGTATGGGGCTCCTTGTCTACCGGCTTCTTCGCAGCGCCGCGTCTGGTTGAAATTACGGGCGTAGGCAAAGAAGGCTTGTTCTACGGCGGCGGTTTGCACCAGCTTGGCGTTCAGGCGCTGGGTGTTGTCACCTCCTTTATCTTCGTTCTTGTTGCTTCCTTTATTATTCTCGGCCTCATGAAAGTTACGATGGGACTTCGCGTGACGGAAGAAGAAGAAATTGTTGGTCTGGATTTGAGCGAGCACGGCTCCTACGGCTATCCGGAGCAAATGAAAAAAGCAGGTCAAAACTCGGTCACGATATAGAGAGAAAAGTCAACCAGAGGGAGAGTGTCGCATGGATCGCTTGCTTGTGGAACAGTTTGAAGGGCGGATCGACGAGTTGACGAACTTCGCGAAAATCCGGACGCTTCGAGATGAAATCCACACGGCGGTTCATGCGTCAAACACCTGGACCGCCCTTGATACGTATGAGCATAACGAATGCTTGAACCGGCTGCACGACAAAATTATTCAGAGGGCCGTTACCCTGACAGAGCAGCATTTTCTGGACAGCGGAATGGGTCCTCCCCCTGCTTCTTATGCATTTGTAATGTTCGGCAGCGGCGGACGCGGAGAGCAGACGCTTTGGAGCGATCAGGACAACGGGCTGATTTATGCCGATGTGCCGGACGCCCTGCAGGAGCAGGCGGCAGCCTATTTTACCGGCATGTGCCATTTTTTATCCGATGTGCTGCAGCAGCTCGGTTATCCGCCTTGTGACGGAAATGTGTTATGCACCAACGAGCAATGGCGGCAGCCGCTCAGCGGCTGGATGGCGATGATGCAGGGCTGGCTTTCGGAACCGGTTTGGGAGAATGTACGGTATTTGCTTATTTTGGCGGATATGCGCTGCATCAGCGGCGAGGCCGGTTTGGCATCGTTGCTGAAGAGAGAGCTTTTAGACTATATTGCGGCCCATCCGGCAATTTTGAACGTAATGCTTCAAAATACGCTTCATCACAAGGTATCGCTCGGCTTGTTCGGACAGCTTATTACCGAGCGCTATGGCGAGGATGCAGGCGGCTTTGATGTAAAATATGGCGCTTATATTCCAATGGTCAATGGTTTTCGTCTGCTTGCTTTGCAATCGGGGATCGCCGATTCGCAGACGTGCGCCCGCATTGCCAAGCTGGAGGAGCTGAACAAGGTAGAAGCCGGGCTGCTTCAGGCATGGCTCGTCGGATTTTCCTCGGCGCTGAAGCTCCGCCTAATGACGCCGTTCCAGGTAGAGAACGGAATATATAGCTCCAGGGGCTTTATCCAGTTGTCCGAGCTCAGCAAGAGGCAGCGGCATGAGCTGAAGAGCTGCTTAAAAGCAGGAATCGAGCTGCAAAAATACGTGAAGCGCAAGTTTGATCACGAACTAGAAAAAGGTTAGAAAGAAAAAAGGTGATGATGGCACGATGAAAGACATGAGACCAATGGGACGCATGTGGCACTTATACAAAATGGGAGGCATTACGCCGGCCGTCGCTTCAATGTTTGGTGCGCAGAACGCCCAGCAGATGGCTTTCATCCGTTCCATCATGAAGGAACAGCGCAAGAATGAGATGTATGAAATGGAGCTGCGGCAGCTGGATGCCGTCGTTTTCGATTTGGAGACGACGGGTTTTTCGCCGTACAACGGAGACGAAATTATATCCATTGGCGCCGTGGCTATGGTTGGCGGGGAGCTGGTTCCGGAGCAATCGTTCCACAGCCTTGTGAATCCAAAGCGGGATATTCCTCCGAATATAGAGGTGCTCACCGGGATTACGAGCGAATCGGCCGCAGAGGCTCCTGGCTTAATAACGGTGCTTCATGATTTTTTTAATTTTGTCAATAAACGGATATTGGTTTGTCATGGCAGCGGCCACGACAAGCATTTTCTGAATTCAGCCTTGTGGAAGACCTCCAAGGTACATTTGTCTCACCGGATGCTGGATTGTATGATTATTTCCAAGTGGCTGCACCCGATGCGGAAGGAAATTGATTTGGATTCTCTGCTTTCGGCTTACAATATTGAAGTGACGCGCCGCCATGACGCGTTGGAGGATTCTGTGATGACCGGCCAGTTGTGGTCCAAAATGATAGATGAAATTGAGGACAAGGAAGTTCATACGCTGGGGGATTTGTATTCCCAGCTCAGTAACATCGGCTAAGACGATAATAATCCCCGGTTGCCCTTGAATAGCCGCAGGCTTGAAGGGAGACGGGGATTTTTGGCGTGAAAGGATACTTTGAGGCTGGACGCGTCATCGACCAAGAATCCGGGATGGCGCGGGAATTAAAGCAGCTTCAGGGTGTAAGGCTCGAATTGAAGCGAAATGTCGCCGGATGCCCGAGTATAACGGTAAAAAGCAGCCAGCGGCTTGCCAGGAGAACAGAAGGAAATGATGGCATGGCAGGGTAAGGCGTGCCAGGTGGTTTGTAAATCCGCTGCAGACGGAATAGGGGCTGCCGCAGGGTGTGTATGAAACACACCGAGAAGCTGTTCATCCCCCGGCATACACACAGATTGCTTCATTACCAAAGGGACCCATTGCAGCGGATCAAGAGTGAATTGCTCTTCCGGATTGACTGCGGCATTGTTAATCCCTCTCCAGCCAGTCAGAAGCCAGCCGTCCGCAGCTCTCCGTCCGAACAAAGCGCCGCAGGCTTCATACGGAAGTTGCTCGCGACCGTATGTGAACCACTCGGTAAGTAAGCTGTTTTCCGCCCAAATGACAGACTGAGCGGCAAGCTGCTGAGAAGAGGCGGATAAGTGCGGCATGGCTGGACAACCTTCCTTTCCGGTTAGTTGCAAAGGCTATTCGCTAAGCTGCTTGCCGGGCTTGATGAGCAGCAGCACAGCTACAAAGGTGAGCGCGGATAATACCGAAACGGAGGTAAACACCAGCTTGCCTGATATATCCATCATCCAGCTGAATAGCGGCGGCCCGAAGGCGACGCCAAGGAAACGCAGGCTGTTGTACAGCGAAGTAATCATCCCGCGCTCGGCTTGCTCTACGGAGCCGACAATCATCGTATTCAAGCAGGGCAACAGCAGCCCGGTACCGATACTGCTCAGGCATAGTAAAGCAATCAGGATAACTATATTATTCAAGAAAAAAATCGCGCTGGCAAGCGAAACGGTCATCAATGCCAAGCCGATATTCATGACCCACCGGATCACCTTGCCATTTTTTTTAATCCGTGACCCGGTTATATATGCAGTCAATACTTGACCAAGCAGAGGAATGGCGAGAATAAACCCTTTTTTGACACCGTCAATCGAGTAAGGCTCTTTTTCCAGCTGCTCGGACAAATAAAACAGGACGCCGAATAAAATAAACAAGCCCAAAGAGCCTGCACAAAAGGCGGTGATAAGCCAGCGCGCTTTTTCCTTTAGAATCGTACTGACCGTTTTCACATAATCGCCCAGCTTCATCGGCTTGTTTTCTTTGCTCGGTTCCTTGATAATAAAGATAACTGCGGCGAGCGCAACCGCACAGAAGACCGGAAAAGCAAAAAAAGCGGCAAACCAGGCCCAGAGCGCCAGCAAGGAGCCGATAATCGGGCTGACGACTTTTCCTGTGCCGTTCGAAGCTTCCATCAGACCGAGCGCTTTGCTTTCCGTGCCCGCCTTGAACAAATCTCCGACAAGAGCCATTGCAATAGGAGCTGTACCGGCCGCGCCGAGTCCTTGAATCGCACGAGCGATAATAATGGTGGAATAAGAGCTCCAAATTGCGCCGAACCCGGCCAGAATGCCGGCTGCGCCGTATACAATCAGGGCCGGAATAATGATGGCTTTGCGGGAAAATCGGTCGGATAAATACCCGATAACCGGGATGAAGACACCTGCCGTAACGGAGAACAGGGTAATAAGCAGACTGCTTTGAAATTGGGTAATCCCGAGCTTTTCCTGCATTTGCGGCAAAACCGGAACAAGCATGGAATTGCCGAGCACAAGCACAAGCGGGATGCTGGCAAGGGCGATAAACACCAGAACGCTTCCTTTTGCCGAAGAGGCTTCCGAGCCTTGTGCTGCTGCGTCCGAACCGGCGTCACTCATGTCGCTTTCAAAGGAAACCATCAGCTTTCTGCGCTTCGTTGTTTGCATACGACTCTCCCTTTGCGTTAGATAGCTGTAGTGTGTCCCCGAAATTCAATTAATATTGCTTGCTTATGGGACGGGCGGAACTGGTGCATACTAGCAAAGAGCGGCGATTGCCGGCTTGACAATACATACTTACTGAGGTGCCGATACAATGAATAACCGGTTTACGACTTGGGGCTTGTTTCCTTTTCTGATTGTGGGGCTTATTTTTGCGTTTATGCTCTTTGATGAGAAAAAGGAACCGGCCGCGCCGACCTTGGCTGCGTACAGCGAGGGAGATGAATTCACCGCCATTACATCGGCCAAAATTAACTCGGCCGCTCCTGCCTTTTCACTGCAAGGGCTTGATGGAGGGCAATATCATGTCGGCGGAGCACGGAGCAAACCGCTGCTTTTGAATTTCTGGGCTTCGTGGTGCGGGCCTTGTGAAGAAGAGGCGCCTTATCTTAAAGCGCTGGGGGACAAATACCAAGACCGGCTTGATGTCTATGCGGTTAATGTCACAGCCAATGACAAAATAGACGACGTCAACAAATTTGTCGCTACCTATCAATTCAAATTTCCGGTGCTGTTGGACAAGAAGGAAGAGGCGACCAGGCTGTACCGTATCCGCGGGATTCCGACAACGTTCCTGATTGATAAGAATGGCACGATCCGGGATGCTTTTAATTACATTAAACCGGAAGACCTGGAGAAGCGGGTAAAGCTGCTGCTGGAATAAGGCTGGAGCGGAAAGCCGATGGGCAAAGCCTGTTTGAAAAATGAGGGCTGGAGCAACGGGAAATGTTGACCGGCTGTTACAGGAACCGAGTGCTGAAAGCTGCTCGCGGTGCGGGCCGTTTCGATGGCGGCCCCGACGTTTCCCTGTTGATTGCCGCAAGTATTGCCACGGCTTTACTTGAAAAACCCGTTCGAAATTATATAATCCGACAGAAAAAGCCGGCAGAACCGCGAAGGGCGGGGCTGCCGGCTTTGTGCTGTATTCTTCAGCATTTATTTTTAACAATTAATGATTCATAATCCGGACCTTGTCGTCCTCGGAAGCGCCGTCTGCTTGAAGGGTAACGCTTTGCTTGCCGATCAGCGCATACCGGATGCTGTCGATGAGGGCCTGCCAGCTGGCTTCAATGACGTTGGTGGAGACACCGACTGTGCTCCAGCTGTTGCTGTAATCCGTCGATTCGATCAGGACGCGAACCTTGGCGGCGGTTGCATCCTTTTCATCGATGACACGCACCTTATAGTCTGCCAAGTGCATATTTTTAATATCGGGATAAAATTGCACCAGTGCCTTGCGAAGCGCGTTGTCCAGGGCATTGACCGGCCCGTTGCCTTCCGCTGCCATATACACGGATTCGCCCTTCACGTTTAATTTGACAATTGCTTCGGAAGAGACGCTTTCTTCGCCGGCGGATTTGCCGATAATCATCTTGAAGGATTCCAGCACAAACTTCTCTTCCAGTGTGCCGTAAGCATCCCGCAGCAAAAGCTCCAGAGACGCATCGGCGCCTTCGAACTGATAGCCTTGATGCTCCAGGTCCTTAATGCGCTGGATGACTTCCTTCGTCTTGGCGTTGTCCTGATTGAAATCAAGCTGAAGCTCCTGAGCCTTGAATACGAGGTTGCTTTGACCCGCCAGCTCGGAAACTAGAACACGCTGCTTGTTGCCGACCAGCTCCGGTGTGATGTGCTCGTAGGTTTTGGGATGCTTCAAAATGGCGGAGACGTGGATGCCTCCCTTGTGCGCAAAAGCCGCTGTGCCGACGTATGGCTGGTTGACAGGCATGTGAACGTTGGCGATTTCGTTGACGTAGCGGGAAACGCTGGTCAAGGATTGCAGCTGTTCGTCGCTAATACAGCGGAAGCCGAGCTTAAGCTGCAGGTTAGGGATGATGGAAGACAGATTGGCGTTGCCGCAGCGTTCGCCGAAACCGTTAATGGTACCTTGCACCTGGCGGGCGCCAGCTTGTACCGCTGCAAGGCTGTTCGCAACCCCCAGCTCACAGTCATTGTGGGCATGAATGCCGACCGGAACCTGTACTGCTTTGCGGACAGCGGTGACGATATCGCTGATTTCACCCGGCAGGGAGCCGCCGTTTGTATCACAGAGCACAATCCAGTTGGCGCCGGCTTCTTCGGCTTTGCGGATCGTATCCAGGGCGTATTCCGGGTTGTTTTTGTAGCCGTCGAAGAAATGCTCTCCGTCATAAATGACTTCCAGACCCTTGCTGCGCAAATAGCTGACGGAGTCGTAAATCATTTGCAGGTTTTCTTCCAGTGTAGTCTGGATGGCGGTGTGTACATGGAAATCCCATGATTTCCCAAAAATCGTCGCAACACTGACGCCCGTCTCGATAATACGGTTCAGGTTATCGTCGTTTTCGGGCCGTGTGTTTTTGCGGCGCGTACTGCCGAAGGCGGTAATTTTGGCATGGCTCAGGTTCAATTCCCGAATCCGCTTGAAAAATTCAATATCCTTGTTGTTGCTGCCCGGCCAGCCGCCTTCAATATAATGAACTCCCAGGGCGTCGAGCTTCTGGGCGATTTTGAGCTTGTCTTCCACGGAGAGGCTAATGCCTTCGCCCTGGGTACCGTCCCTGAGGGTTGTGTCGAAAATTTTGACCACATCTGACATAGTGTTGTCCTCCTGTCTCCATCACAAAAAAGCATTACGTTCTATTATACCACTTCTTGGCCGAATGTTGATAGGAAAAATCACAAATCCCCTTGTATTTTTGCTGAATAAAAAAGCGCTGATGTTCCGGCGGTTTATTGCTTGACCTGCCCGCGCAGGGATACTATGCTGGGAATATGTGTTTGCATCTGACGGCAGGCGAGGCCGATTAGAATCGGAACAGGCCGAAATTTCAGGGAACGACGGGTGAGCCGTGATGACCAGATCCAGCTCCAGTGAGCATTATCCGAAAAACGGGAGAGTTATTTTCCATATTGATATGAACGCCTTTTATTGCTCCGTACATGAAGCGGTGGAGCCGGAGAAATACCGCGGCAGGGCGATTGCGGTCGCCGGCAGCGTAGAGCTGCGCCGGGGCATTATTGTGACCTCCTCCTATGCGGCCAGGGCGCGCGGCGTGCGTACAGGCATGCAGGTCCGGCAGGCGGTGAAGCTTTGTCCCGACCTGATTTTGCTGCAGCCCGATTTTGAGCTGTACCGCACCTTCAGCCGCAAGTTTATGCAAATTGTATACAGCTATACCCCGCTTGTTGAAGCGATGTCCATTGATGAATGCTTCGCAGATATTACCGGGTCCAAGCAGTTTGGGGCACCGCTGGAGATTGCCGCCGAAATTCAGCGGCGCATTCGGGACGAGCTGCATTTGCCGTGCTCGATCGGAATAGCGCCAAATAAGCTTTTAGCCAAAATTGCATCCGACCTGAAAAAGCCGAACGGCATGACTGTGCTTCGAAAGCGGGATGTTCCCGTCCTTCTCTGGGACCAGCCGTGCTCTGCGCTTTACGGCATTGGCAGCAAAACGGCGGATAAGCTGAAGAAGCTCCATATTTATACGGTCGGCGAGCTGGCTAAAGCAAATGAGACGCTGCTTGCTTCACATTTCGGCGTGCTCGGTCCGGTGCTGGTCCGCGCGGCGAACGGGATTGACGATTCCCCGGTCGTGAACGAAAAAGAACAAAGCAAATCGATCGGACATACAACGACGCTGCCCAGTGATGTGACTGATGCCGGGGAAGCCAGACGGGTGTTCCTGAATTTGTCTGATCAGGTGACCCGCAGATTGCGCAGGCAGCAGCTGGTGGCCCGTGTTGTTCAAATTACAATCCGCGATCCCGGCATGAAGACGATTACGCGCAGTGTTACCCTGGTCGCTGCTACCAATGAAGCTAACGAGGTTTATCAAGCGGCCTGCAGGTTGTTTGAGCGCCACTGGCCCGAGGGCAAGCCGGCCCGGCTGCTCGGGGTTACCCTGCAGGGGCTGGAGGCCGCAACAACAGCTGTCGTTCAACTGGATTTGTTCGATTATGAGAAGCAGCCGCGCAAAGAAGAACTGACCCGTATTGTCGACAAGCTTCGCGACAAATTCGGTGAAGAAGCCGTGCTGACGGCCGGGATGCTGGGCGATGATCCCTCTGCGCTGATTCGCAACCACAAACGCCGCGGCACTTCCCTGCAGATGGATCATCTGCGCCTGCGCGGACTGGATCAGGAATAGCCGGAAAATCATTTCAGTCTGAAATAAAACGAAACGGATATACTAACTTGCGAGTTCGCAATAATTCCGCCGAGGCATAAGTATCATGCTAAATTGGCATCGGTTTTGGAAATGAAAGGTTTGAACTTTCACAGGTTTTATATTATAGTTTTAGATGAAATAACATCAAACTATCGACTGAAGAGTATAGGGAGGAACTAACAATGGCAAAATATACTTGGGTAGAAAAAGACACCTGTATCGCCTGTGGAGCTTGTGGCGCGACGGCTCCAGACATTTATGATTATGATGATGAAGGTCTTGCCGAAGTTATTTATGAAGCTGACGGCAACAGAGGCGTAACTGAAATTCCGGCGGATCTGTACGATGATTTGCAGGATGCTGCAGACGGCTGCCCGACAGATTCCATCAAAATCGCCGACACCCCTTTCAACTAATACTTCCTTAATCAATATAAGGCCCCTTGCGGATATATCCGGCAAGGGGCCTTATTGTTGTGCGCCCGGCATGGGCGATAACTTGGCGGTGAAAGTCCGCTACAGACTTTATACTTTGCAGCTTTACAAAATGAACCGGGACATGCCGCAGAGTTGGTAAGCATGTCCCGAAATGCGATAAACGACGCCTATTGGCTCAAGGCTGCTTCAAATCCTGAGGCGCCTGCTTGTGTCCCGTTACTTCGTATAAACGGAGCGGGACGGATTTGCCTTTGACTTGCTTTTCTCCGATATAGTTGTATTCGAAGTAGTCTTTGGTTCGTTCATAGGTGGCTTCCGAAACTAAAATTTGATTCGGCTCCGTGTTCGACTCGATCCGGGCGGCCGTGTTCACGTTGTCTCCGATTGCCGTGTAATCGACACGCAAATAGGAGCCGATATTCCCGACAACGACATTCCCGGAGTTTACGCCGATGCCGACTGCAATGTTCACATGATGCTTCTTTTTGATATCTTCGCGTACTTGAATCATTCCCTGCTGAATATCGTAGGCGGTTTTTACGGCCCGATACTCGTGGTACGGAACATCCAGCGGGGCGTTGAACAGCAGCATGGCGGCGTCTCCGATAAATTTGTCGATGGTGCCTTTATTTTGCAAGGTTTGCTCGGTGATTAAGTTAAACATCATGTTCAAGAAGTCGACAATCTCTTCCGGAGTCAATTTCTCCGATAACGGCGTGAAGCCTCGGATATCAAGGAATAGGATGGACAAATCCCGGTTGATGCCCCCAAGCTGAATTTCCTGTCCGTGCCGGGCAATTTCTTTCACCAGATCCGGCGAGATGTAGCGGCCAAACTGCTTGGTAATGTAATTTTTTTGCTTCGTTTCAAAGTATGTTTTCATCGCAAGATTAACGAGGAATGAAATCAGCGCCGCAAGGGTTGGATAAATAACGTCAACGACTTGGCCTGTCGCAGAGAAAATGAAAAATTGGCCGGTGAACAAAATCAGAATCAGAACGAAAAATAGCAGGACCGAAAATGTGGATCGGAGTCTCCAGGCAGCCAGGCCCACAAGCAGCATCATAGCCGCCATCAACAGCAGGCTGACCTTGTCCACAGCAGGGAACACTGCCTTATCGTTCAGCAGCTGCGATGTGATATTGGCATGGGCATACACGAGATTCATATGGGTTTCAATAGGGGTCGTGCCTTCGTCGTTGCCTGCTCCGGTATAGCCCACAAATACAACCCGATCCTTGAAGAAGCTGGCCGGGACCTCGCCCCGCAGTACTTTGCCCATGGATACGTAGTTAAAATCCTTGGATTTGGCGTCAAAGCGGATGAAAATTTCCTTTTGCGGGCTGTAATTCAAGTAGTGATTGACGTCGTATCCGGCCATCTTGGCGGCTTTGAAGGCCAGAGAATCAATCGGTCCTTCTGGCGTGTTGAGCTGCAGCCATGTACGGCGGATAACCCCGTCGCTGTCGATGGAACGATTGATGTGGCCGGTCTGCGTCACTTTGGCAATAGCCGGAATCGGCTTTTCCAGGCTGCGGGCCATAATCATGTCATCTTTGCTGCCGCGCGTGCTGCGGTTGAACTCGTCCTCGGTGACGGCGTAGGAAGGAATAATAATGTTCTTGTACTTGGCAAGTGTTTCCGCGAGTGCTTGATCGCTGGCCGGATTGCTTTCGGTGCTGAACGTAATATCGAAGGCAATGACCTTGGCGCCGGCCTTTTCCATCGTATCGATGACGGAAATGTATACCTTGCGGTCAAACGGGAACGTGCCGATTTCTTTCAGGGAGGCGTCGTCGATACCGACCACCACAATGTCCTCATGCGGCTCCTGCGACATCGTCCATTGGGTATTGTAGTCGAACAGGGCATTGCGCAGCACCTGCAGGGTATCCAGCTGATACAGAAGAAAGCTCAGCAGGATGACGGCGGCATTACCAATAAGTACCGTTTGTAACCAACCTTTTTTCAATAGAAACACACCTTTTATCTCATTATTGTGGTTGAAATGCGGGCCTTTACACACAGGAATATAGTAGCGTAATTTGACACGGCCCACAATATGGAATTTGTGTGTTTTGTCGAGGAATATCGTGATTTTTCGTGTTTTATTACAAAAAGAAAGAATTGTCATTTGTACAGGGTCAAAGTAAAATGAAGGAGGGCTACAACGAATGGAGAGGGGTTTTGCAGTGGTTAGCAAGCAAGCGCGATACATAACACGTTCATCATTGTCTATGATCCTATGTTTTTTATTGCTATTTAGCATATTGTCAGTTTTCCTGCCGAGGCCGGCTGAGGCGAAATCGTCGAGAACTGCCCAGGTGACGGATGTCGGAGGAACGGTGCTGGTGACGAAATCCGGCGGCTCGAAATCCTATGACGCTTTTGTGGATATGTATTTGAATGAGGGCGATCATTTGTCCACCGGATCAGATTCATATGTCGTGCTCAAGGTCGTAGACAAGGGCGACGAGGTTACGATCGGCGCCGATACGGAGCTGTACATCTCCAGTCTGACCGAGGACGGGGGAACAAAATCCAAATTCAGCCTCTGGGCCGGCTCTGTCTGGTCCAAGGTAAAAAAAGCCGTCTCGGATGATGACGAGTATGAGGTGGACACGCCGACCGCCGTGATGGGCGTGAAGGGAACACACCTGCTGACGGTCATGGATCCGAGAACCGGGCGAATGATCACGACCGTGTTCTCCGGTGTCGTTGAGACAACCCCGCCGGGCTCCTCCACAGGGCAGGAGGGCAATGAGGCCCAGGTTTATCCGGCACAGCAAATTGCCGTCGACCCGCGTGTAGGCGGCCCCGATTATCCTTCGGATGTGTCCGTTATCGATCCGGATACCCTGTTGAGAGATGTGTCTCCCGAGGTGCTGAAGGCTATATTCAAAAACGCGGCCGACATTAATTCGGAGAATGACCGTCTGATGGAGCTCAAAAGGAAGGAGCTTGAGGAGCAGCAGCCTGGAGCAGGGCTGAAAACATTTCAAATCGGAACTGCGGAGGATCTGAATCGGGTACAGCAAAATTTAAACCGGTTCATCAGCGACATCGCCAAACGCGCGCAGGAGCAGCGCATTGTCGATGAAAGCACTCTGCAAAAAATGATTGACGATGCAAATGCCAGCATTACGGAGGCAAATAAAAAGATTGATTTGGATGCGGTCACTACACTGGACAAAAGCGCTGGATTCGACCCCGAGTACTACAGCAGGCTGCAGCAAAAAAAGTCCGAGGAGGAAGCCAGGGCGCGCCAGCTTGATGAACAGCAGAAGGCGGAGGAGGACCGTCTGAAGCAGACGTATGCCGGCCTGCTCGGAAGGCTGGCGGATCAGCAGAAGCGTCTGGCGGATCTAAACCGTCAGGCGGAACAAAAACTGCAGCAGGAAGCGGAGCAGGCGTACACCGAGCAGCTCACCTCAGAAGAGAAGGAGCGCTTCCGGAAGGATGTTGATAAGGCCGAAAGCTCCAAAACGCAGACCTCTGGCTCCGGCACCGCAGCAAGCGGCAGCAAGGGGAACAACGGCAGCAAGAAGCCGGCAGAGCCGGTGGTGGTATCCCCGACGGGCGCAGTTGTAACGACTGCGGCTGCATACACCCTGCAGCTTACAGCGCCGCTCAACAGCCAGATTATTATTTATAAAGGCGGTACGGCGGTGAGCACGACCGCAGTAACTACCGCCAGCACAGTAGATGTGACTGTAGATTTGCAGGACGGGGAAAACTTGTTCTCAGCCCGCACCCTGCTGCGCGGAGTTCTCAGTGACGCGGTAACGATTCCGCTGATTACCAAGAATCAGGTCGGCACGCCTGTGTTTACGGAAACGTCCGTATCGTCAAGCCATAAGCAGGTGACGATCACGTATCCGGAGGGGGCGATCGTGAAGCAGTACAAGCTGGATCAGGAGGCGTACCGTGAGTACACGGGCCCGATTAGCTTGTATGGCGACACGACAGTCTATGCCAGGTCACAGGATGCTGCAGGAATGTGGACCGCGGAGGCCAGTCTTCATGTCACCTTCGACGATACGAGCAAGGCTTCTGTAGAAGCGCCGGAGACGGTGACGATCGGCCAGCCCTTCCAGCTTCAAGTGAACCTGAAGGATATTTCTCTATATGCGGCCGAAGTTCATGTGCTGTATAATGACGCTGATTTTACGCTTGATAAAACAGGGATTAGCTCGGCTGTCTTCAATGCGGTTCCTCATGTGGCGACGGTCCGTCAGGATACGTCGGCTGGAGCCAGCGGGGTACAGCGCGAGGTTACTTATGTCATTATGAAGGATGACATCTCGAACCCGGCGAGCCTTCCGGCCAATATAACGGTAAACGGGACGGAACAGCTTGTAACCTTCCCGCTGACGGCCGTAACGCCTGGCACCCATCAGGTGAAGGTGTATGTACTGCCGCTTGATATGAACTCGAACGCAGGCCTTGCCGAAGCAGAGCGTCAGAAATCGGTCACGATTGAGGCTTTGCCGTCCAGCTAACTTGCGTTCAACGGTTCTCCACCATCCATATCAAGTAAGGGGTAAACATAAAATGAAAACCAAGTTAAAACAATTATCGGTTGTAATGGCTGCGGTCGCGGCCCTTACAGCTGCTATGCCGGTATCCGCCGCTTCCCAGCTGGCGGCTGCCGGGGATAACAATCAGCTGCTCACCCATGTGCAGACCTACAGCGGAAGCGGGGCTTATGGGGCGAAGGCGGAAGGAAGTCAGCAGTCCGCCTCCTTTCGCCAGCCTCGCGGGCTGGCGGTGCTCGGAGATGGCTCTGTCCTTGTCGCCGATTCGGGGAATGAAGTGATTCGCCGCATTTCAGGCGGGCAAGTAAGCACCTATGCCGGAGTGACGCTGCCGTTCGACTCGCAGGGGCTGCCCCTTGGGACGCTGCTGGACGGGCCACGGGATGAATCGGTGTTCCATTCCCCTGGCGGCCTGGCAGCAGATGGTGCAGGAAACGTGATTGTAGCCGATACGGACAATCACGCCATCCGCAAAATTGCCGCTTCCGGCGAGGTGACCACACTGGCAGGCAACGGGGTGCTTGGCAGAACGGACGGTCAAGGGCAGAAGGCTCAGTTTTACAGCCCGCAGGCTGTAGCTGTGAAGCCGGACGGCACGGTATTTGTGGCGGACACCTTAAACCACCTCATCCGCAGAATAACTGCGGACGGTACTGTAACGACACTTAATGCGTCGTCGAAGCGGGTGGTCGAAGTTTATCCGGGCGTCGTGCAGCCGAGCGGGGACTATGCCGATGGACCGCTGGCCGAGGCCAAGTTTAACGAGCCGTCAGGCCTCGTATTGGATGACAAAGGCAATCTGTATGTGAGTGATTCGGGAAATCAGCGCATCCGCTATATCGATTTTGCCAGCGGACAAGTGACCACCGTAGCGGGAACAGCCGGAGGCTACAGCAGTACGGCCTTGTATGCGGACGGTGAATTCGCAGACGGAGCTGCGGCGGACGCCCGTTTTAATTTTCCTAAGGGACTTGCTTTGACCGGGGAAGGCGGACTGGTGATCGCTGACAGTATGAACCATTCGGTACGTTATTTGTTCGAAGGCCGGGTTTCGACGCTGGCCGGAAGCCTGAAGCAGACGGCCGGGTACCGGGACAGCGTGGATCGCACGGCCATGCTGCAAAATCCGACGAATGTAGCGGTTCAGCCAGACGGAAGCATTCTAGTGGCAGATACGTACAATCACGTTGTTCGTCAAATCCATTTCTATTCTGCTCCTGAGCGCTCGCAGGGAACGGAAGAGATTCGTGTATTGCTCGGCGCCCAGCCTGTCGAGTTCGATGCTGCCCCTGAAATGGTCAACGGCCGGACGATGGTGCCTGTACGGGCGGTGACAGAATCTCTCGGCTATGAGGTTCAATTCAACGATGAAACCAAGCAGGTCCGGTTAATCAAAAACGGCATCACCCTGGAGCTGGCGATTGGTAATCATGCGATGGTCCGGATGGAGACCGGTGCAGCGGATCAAACCAAAACGATCGATGCTGCTCCGTATATGAACCATGGCCGCACTTATGTGCCGCTGCGTTTGTTCAGTGAAGAAATGGGACAGGACGTGCAGTGGCTTGACGCCCTCCGGACGGTTGTTATCCGCAACAAATAATACGAATAAAAGCTGCCTTTCGAAGAGCAAATCAGACACAGAACCCGGATGTCCTGAAATCAGGAGAGTCCGGGTTCTGTGTCTGAAGGCCTAAAAATCCGGTTTGCGCAGAAGAGGACATTCAAAAAACTAACAAACAGCAAAGCTTTGACCGATATTGTATTGTAATCAGCCTCAGCGCTGAGGCGAGAGCAAACCTGAAAGGGGGATGCTGTATGGGAGATTCCCAGTATCTAAAAGCATTTGTACAAGCGCATCCGGATAATAAAATGGCCTGGTACTTGCTTGGCCGGGAATATATGGCGAAGGGCGAAGCGGGGAAGGCGCGTTATTGCTTTCTGCAGGCCGGTGAAGTATATACAGCCTATGAAGACATTGTTTTAAAAGCGCCTCAGGTAAGTCCGGAGGAATTAAAGCAAGCGCTTCCGGTTACGCCCGCAGCGCGGCGTAAACGGCCGATCCGCACGATAGCGCTCGCTCTCATGCTGCTAAGCTTGCTTGCTTTGGCGCCTTATATGATGAAAGAAGGAACGGTGCCGCGGGATCAAGCTGCACAGGAGAATGCAGCCGCAGGCCTGCAGCCGGAGACGGCCGTCAGCAGTCCGCTGCTTCCAGCGGGCACGGGTGTGTACTATGTGGTGCCTGAAACAGCGGGAGCAGGGGGCAGCACAAAAGAGCAAGCGCTTCAAGCGCTGATGCTGCCTAAGCAGCAGGCATTCAGCTTTGCTGTCCTGGCCCAGGCCAGGCCGTCCGGCGACGCCCGCTGGCTGGACTGGAGCAAGGAGCCGCTGGCGCTGCTGTCTGCGGAGCGCAAGGGAACGGCAGGAGGAATGAGCGTCAACTACCATGATGCGGGAACCTGCTTATGTGAGCCGTCCGACAGCAGCGGAGCGAAGCAAACCCTGGCTGTATGGAAACAGCAGCAGGAGCAGCAAATCGTGCTGCGGACAGCGCTGGAGGGATATATGCGGAGCAGCGGCCGTTTGCCGGAGACGATTGGAGAGCTGAGCCAGAGCTACCCGAACAACACGCTGAGCGGGTATACGCCGGGGATGGAGGCAGCCTTTGAGCCGCTAAAAGCACAACTAATTGCGGCTTCGCAGGGGGCAGCCCCGAGTCCTTCGACCGGGGGCAGTCCAGCCGGTCAGGCAGGCTCCGGCGGACAGCAGCCTTCCCCTCTGACGAATGCCGCTTCGCTTGCTCAAGCCGGATCGCTGGTGGAGCCGCTACAAATTGTTGTGGACAAGGACAAACACAGACTTGCGCTTGTCAGCGGCAGTCTCATCATAAGAAGCTATCCGGTCGGGCTGGGCGCTGACAGAACTCCGGAAGGAGAGTTTTATATTTCGGAGAAGGTGAAAAATCCGAACGGAAAAACAAACGGGGATTTTGGAAGCCGCGGGATGACGCTGTCGGATACGCTGTATGCGATACACGGTACAAACCGTCCGGACAGCATCGGCAAGGATCAATCGCTTGGCTGTATACGGATGCTCAACAAGGATGTGGAGGAGCTGTTCGCGATGACGCCGAAGCAAGCAAAGGTCACGATTGGGCGCGGTTTGCTCCCGGGTGACGGGACAGCGTCAGGCGAACCGTTCACGCTGCCGTCCGCGGGGAGTGACGAAACGAATCCTGGGAAGACATACAAGTGGTTAAATTAGCGTTGTATCAGGAGTTCATTGCCAGCAGGACAATCATCAAAATAACGACTGCTCCGATAATGGAGCCGGCCCATATAATCGCTTTTTTATTAACCTCTTCTTTCTGCTTTTTTACGAGAACGGGAGGTTTTTTCTTTGCCATGTTTTATCCAGCCTTTCGTATCAGAAATCATTGCCAATTCCTTGCTGTTTATGTACTCTCATTATAGCAAACCGGCGTTAGTCTATGAAAGAGGTTTCAATTGCAGTTCTTCTTTATTTTTTGCCACGAAAAGGCTAAACTAGTACGATAGAACAACGAAGAAGCGGAGTGCTGACGATGTATCAACAATTACTCAAACCGATTTTGTTTCAAATGGACCCTGAGAAGGCGCATCATCTGACCGTGGATGGAATGGCGACGGCCGCGGAGATTCCGGGCTTTTTGCCGCTGCTGAAATCGATGTACGGGGTGCAGCGGAATCCGGCGCTGGAGCTTACGCTGTGCGGCTTGAATTTTCCAAGCCCAATTGGCCTGGCCGCAGGACTGGATAAAAACGGTGTAGCCGTCAAAGGCTTTGCGGCCATCGGCTTCGGTTTTATGGAGGTGGGCACGGTGACGCCGCTTCCGCAATCCGGAAATGAGCAGCCGCGGCTGTTCCGCTTGCCGGAGGATGAAGCTCTGATTAACCGGATGGGCTTTAATAATGTAGGAACGGAAGCCATGAAGAGCAATTTGCGCAGGAACGGACGGGTGCCGATTCCGGTTGCCGTCAACATCGGGAAAAACAAAGTAACCCCGAACGAGGAGGCGGAGGAGGACTACCGGAAATGTGTCCGCGCCTTGTACCAGGAAGGCGATTTCTTCGTCATCAATATCAGTTCTCCAAACACGCCGGGGCTGCGGAATCTGCAGCATGGAGAGGAGCTTCGCTCTCTGCTGGCCGCAGTGAAGCAGGAAATGGCGCAGCAGGCCGTAAAAATAGGCGGAGCGGATAAGCCTGTTTTTGTAAAAATCGCTCCCGATTTGAGTACGGAAGAGTTAGAATATATAATGGAAACGATTGTAAACAGTGGTGTTTCGGGTGTAATTGCCACCAATACAACGCTGGATCGCGAAGGGCTGAATCATCCGAATCGGACTGAAGCAGGCGGACTAAGCGGCCGGCCGCTGACGGAGAAATCGACAGAGGTGATCCGCCGCATTTATGCGCAAACCGGAGGACGCCTGCCGATTATCGGAGTAGGCGGGATTTTTACCGCAGAGGATGCATATGCCAAAATCCGCGCAGGGGCTTCGTTGATTGAGGTCTATACGGCGCTCATTTATAGCGGCCCGGGGCTTGTCCGGGAAATTCAGAACGGGCTGGCGGCCAAGCTGAAGCAGGACGGCTTTACGCACATTACGCAGGCCATCGGCGCGGATCATCGTTAAGCGGCAGGCCCGGGAACGGCATTGACCCGGCGGATCAGATTGAATAAGGGGATGAAGCGATGGACGGAAGAGACTGGAGCAAATTTCTCATTCCTTATGAGCAAGCGGTGGAAGAATTAAAGTTCAAGTTTAAAACACTGCGCACTGAGCTGAAAAGCCGGGAAGGGTATTCCTATGTAGAGTTCGTGACAGGGCGTATCAAGCGAATATCCAGCATATTGGAAAAAGCCAAGCGTTTGTCTGTGCCCATGGACAAAATTGAATCGGGAATTGAAGATATTGCTGGAATCCGCATCATGTGTCAATTTGTACAAGACATTTATGCGATTGCCGCTCTTGTGCGTGAACGCAAGGACATGACGGTGCTTTACGAAAAAGACTATGTGGCCAATACGAAGGAAAGCGGGTACCGGAGCTATCATATTATTGTCAATTACCCGGTTCAAACGGCACTTGGCATGAAAACGGTGCTTGCCGAAATCCAAATCCGTACACTCGCCATGAATTTCTGGGCAACCATTGAGCATTCGCTGAATTACAAGTATCAGGAGGTGCTCCCGGAGGACGTCAAGCTTCGTTTGAAAAAGGCGGCCGAAGCGGCATTTTTGCTGGACCAGGAAATGAGCAGCATCCGGGATGAGGTTACAGAGTCGCAGCAGCAGTTCGAGGACCGTTCGAATGTGGTGTCACGCTGCTTGAACAATATTCAGGAGCTGTACTTTTATTACCGCGTCCGGGAGGCGGCCCAGTTCCAGCTGCGCTTCAATGAGCTGTGGGAGCAGGAGGATGATTGGGGGCTTAAGGAGCTGGCGGAGGAAATTCAATCGGCACTTATCCGGTCCAAAAAGGGAGACCAGAGCAAGTGATGGGGCCCGGAAATCCTTCAGGCGCTCCTGCAGGTGGATATGCTTCGCTGTACGTGGCGTTTGTGTACTATTTTAATGAAGCAAGGGATTACTTCGAGTGCCATGAGGTGCTGGAAGAGCTGTGGCTTGAAGAAGGCCGTCCTCCGCTGCTTCAAGGCCTGCTGCAGGTGGCCGTGGGCTTGTACCATGACCAGAACGGAAACAGGGGCGGGGCTTTGAAGCTGATGAAGCTGGCGCTGGAGAAGCTTGACCCGTATCCGGCGGCTGTGCTCGGCATTGATTTGGGCCGGCTTCGGGAAGAAGCGGGCGGTTATTTGAAGAAGCTGATCAGCGCGGATGAGCAGCCGTTTGAATGTTATGATCTCACACTTGATGTGACGGATCCGGATTTGGCGGCGGCTGTCACGGCATTTGGCCAAGAGGCGGGCAGGAGGGCAGACGGATGATTGAGGTAGAACAGCTTGCAAAGCATTACAAGGTGCACGTAAGGGCCCCCGGCTTTTGGAATGCGCTGGGCAGCCTGCTGCATCGGGAATTCAGGACCGTGAAGGCTGTGGACGAGATTAGCTTTCACATCCCCGAAGGGGAAATCGTCGGCTTCCTTGGACCAAACGGAGCGGGAAAAACCACAACGATGAAGCTGCTGACCGGCCTGCTGCATCCTTCCTCCGGGAAGCTGCAAGTGGCCGGTTTTCGTCCATATGAGCAAAAAAACGAATTCAAACGGCGAATTAGTCTCGTCATGGGGCAAAAAAGCCAGCTGATCTGGGATGTGCCGGCAGCGGAAACGTTTCTGGTGAACAAGGTGATTTACGAGCTGGATGACCGGGAGTACAAGCGGCATTTGGACGGGCTGGTCGAGATGCTGAAAATTGGCGAGGTAATGACCAAGCCGGTCCGGCAGCTGTCTCTTGGGGAGCGTATGAAATGCGAGCTGGCTGCGGCGCTGCTGCACAAGCCGGATTTAGTTTTTTTGGATGAGCCTACGATTGGTCTGGACGTCAATATGCAGGAGGTCATGCGGGCTTTTATCGCTGAATATAATCGTGAATTCAAAGCGACGATATTGCTGACAAGCCATTATATGGCCGATGTGACGGCGCTTTGTGAACGGGTCCTGGTCATCAATCACGGACGTCTCGTGTATGACGGCAGCATGTCCCGTCTTGTGGACCGGTTTGCTTCCCATAAGCATATTGCCCTTCAGTTTGCAGGCTCCGCAGAAGGCGTGGACCGGGGGCGGCTGGAGCAGGAGCTTGGCCGCTCGGGACGGCTGACTTCCTTCGATCCGCCGAAGGCGGTGCTGGAGGTGCAGCGTGACGAGGTCAGCGAGCTCGCGGCACGCTTATTGACCAAATTTCCCGTTATTGATTTGACGATAGAAGAGCCCTCGATGGAGTCCATCATCAGCCGGGCGTTCGAGTCGGCAGGATAGGGGGCGCCACCATGGCAGCATTTTGGAAAAAATACAGCGTTCTGTTCAAGCTGGATTGGGCGGTCCTGTTCGCTTATCGCGGGGAGAGCATTATATGGCTTGTCGGCGCCTTCATCCAGCCTCTCGTGAGCCTGGCTGTTTGGGTGTCCATCAGCAGCGGCTCCGGCGGCAGCGTCGGCGGCTATGCTGTGCGCGATTATGTTTTATACTTCCTCGGGGTGCTCGTCGTCGATCGCCTCACATCAGCCTGGGACGTGTGGGAGCTCGACAAGGATATTCGCGAGGGCACGCTGTCAGCCAAGCTGCTGCGTCCTTTTCACCCGATCCATTGGAGCATATCGCAAAATCTGGTATATAAGTTTTTTTTCGCTGTCATCATGGTGCCGTCCTGGCTGCTGCTGGCGCTGTGGTTTCCGCTTTTCAGGCTCCCGGTGGATATCTGGACCCTGCTGCTTGCGGCAGCAGCAATTCTGCTGGCCTCCGCGCTCAGCTTTTTCATCAGCTACGAATGCGGGCTGCTCGCGTTCTGGACGAACCGCGCGGTATCCATCTATGCTTTGTATGAAGCGGTGCATTTGTTTCTGGCGGGCCGGATAGCTCCGCTTGCGCTGCTGCCGGACTGGGTCGGATTTATAGCCAAATGGCTGCCCTTCTATGCGACGGTCGGCTTCCCGGTGGACTTAATGACGGGGAAGCTGGCTCAAAACGGCGATGCGGTGTGGGAGGGGTTCGCTATGCAATTCTGCTGGCTGACCGTGCTTTATGTGCTGTTCCGCGTGCAATGGAAGCGTGGCCTGCGCCAATATGGCGCTGTCGGAGGCTAGTACAGGAAAGCGGAGGGGGAACTAGGCTTGATTCGAAAGCATATCCGGCTGGTGCGGGAGTTTTTGCGCGCTTGCTTGGTCGAGGAGTTCGAGTACCGGGCTAATTTTGCGGCCAATATACTGACGACGCTGTTCTGGCTCGGCGCAGCGGTGCTAACGGTAAATATTTATTTTTATCAGGCGGATGCTTTAGGCGGCTGGAGCTATTACGAGGTTCTGGCGCTGCTCGGTATGTTTAATTTGATACAGGGGCTGATTGAATTCTTCCTTCAGCCGAATATGAAGCGCCTGGTCGAGCACATCCGGAAGGGAACCCTCGATTTTGTGCTGATGAAGCCGGTGGACAGCCAGTTTTATGTCAGCTTCCGGCATCTTGTGTTCTGGCGCCTGTTCGACGTTGCCGCCGGATTTGCTTTGCTCGGGTATGCGCTGTGGCGCGCGGGCATTCGACCTGATGCGGCTGATGCCATCGTATTCGTCGTGATGCTGCTGGCGGCAATTATCGTTGTCTATTCGTTATGGATGGGGATGATGACCTTCTCGTTTTGGGCGGTGAAGGTAGATAATTTATCGTACCTGTTCCATTCCGTGTTCGAGACGGCGCGTTTCCCGGTCAGCGTGTACGGGGGGTTTGTCCGTTTTGTATTGACGTATTTGTTCCCGATTGCGCTTGTAACTACAGTGCCGACGGAGGCGCTGCTGGGTCGCCTTGGGCTGGCCGAGGGGATGGCGGCGGCAGGAATTGCGCTGGTCTTTCTTGGACTAGCCCGCTGGTTTTGGCGGTTTGCGCTGCGGCACTACACAAGCGCGAGCAGCTGAACGGGTATCTGGTACAGGTACACTCCGGCGGTTTGCAGGTGTAGCCGCGCTGCGAAAAACAAAAGCGCCCCGGCGTCCCGGAGCGCTTTTGTTCCTATTGCTTTTTGCCGTAGGTTTCAAAAAACCTCTTGAAATCCTCCGGTTTGTTGCCGCCTGGCGCTTCTGTTGTGGCTACGCCGTTTTCAAGCCGGGCCGCTTCCTTACCGTCCTTGTAGTAAACGATCGTGGGTGTACCGGTAATTTTGTATTTGTCCCAGCCTTTAACGTACTCCAGCAGGTTCAACTGCTTCAGGTCTACGCCCAGGTCCTTCACCATCGGATTAATGACTGGCGTTGTTGCCAAGCAGTGAGGGCAGGTCGGCTGGAAGAAATATACGAGCACTTCCTCTTTGTTGGCAATCTTCTTGTCCAGCGAGTCCGGCAGGATAATGTTCTGATAGTTAGGATCAGACAGCTGCTGGCGGGTAGCCGGATTCAGCTGGGACGGGTTGACGCCGTAAGGGTTGTCCGCATTGACCTTCTCCGATTGCTTGTTAACGACAAACAGTGCAGCAAAAATGACGACAATGATGCCCAGGTAGATGAGCATTTTCTTCATGGTTTCACCTTCTTTCGTAGGACGACTGAATTTACACTACAAGTATTCGTGTTCATTATACATGTTTCCTTCACATGAAGACAATACAATTTGACAGATTTACGGCAAAGGCCGGAAAGGGGAACATCGGGTATGGGCAGTGTGCTGCCGGAACAGTTTTTGAAACGGATGGAGGAATTGCTGGGGGAGGAGTTTCCCGCCTTTCTCGCCTCATATGATGCTCCTCGGGCTTACGGCTTGCGGGTGAATGGGCTAAAAGCGGATATCGCCGCGTTCCGCAGCGGGGAGACGGTCCCCTGGTGCGAGACCGGCTGCTATACAAGTGAAGCGGAGCGCCCGGGCAAGCACCCGTTTTATCACGCAGGCTTATATTACATTCAGGAGCCGAGCGCGATGCTGCCGGCAGCGCTTTTGCGCCCTGAACCGGGGGACAGGGTTCTGGATTTGTGCGCGGCGCCAGGGGGGAAATCAACGCAGCTGGCCGCGCTGCTGCAGGGAAAGGGCATGCTGGTGACCAATGACCTTCATCCGGACCGGACGAAGGTGCTTGCCAAAAATATAGAGCTGGCTGGAGTTACGAATGCGGTGGTGCTGAACGAAAGCCCGGAACGGCTGGCGGAACGTTTTCCCGGCTTTTTTGATAAAATTTTGGTGGACGCGCCTTGCTCCGGCGAAGGGATGTTCCGCAGAGAGCCGGATATGGTTAAGGACTGGCTCCGCCACGGTCCGGCCCACTATGCCAGGCTGCAGAGGGATATTCTCCGGCAGGCGGCCGGCATGCTTGCTCCGGGGGGCCGGCTGGTGTACTCTACCTGTACCTTTTCCCCGGAGGAGAATGAGGAGATCATTCTTGAATTTCTGTTAGAGCATCCGGAATTCCGGGTCGTTCCTGCTCCCCGGCACGGAGGGCTGGCGGGAGGAAGACCCGATTGGGCGGATAGGCGGGAGAAAACCAGGCCGGAAGCCGGGCGGACGCATCAAGCCGCAGTTGATAACGATCAGAAGATGGATTCCGCCCGCGTATGTGAAGGAGCGCCGGATTCCATTGCAGCGGTTACCGGCTCGGTTGGCGGCACGCTGCGGGTATGGCCGCATCTTACGCGGGGCGAAGGCCACTTTGCAGCGCTGCTGGAGCGCAGTCCTGCGGCGGAATCCGGTGAAGCTGATCAGGCTATGCCGGAAGCTTCAAGCGATGCAGGGAAGGACAGACAAGCACCCGCTGCTTCGGCAAAACAGCGCACAGGACGTTCTCCACGCGGCACAAGCCGCAGCTGGAGTTCGCCGGACCGCAGCCAGATGGAGCTGCTGGAAGCTTTTTTACGTCAGCATGTGAGCGCGGTGCTTCAGGACAAGCTGCTCGGATCGCCGCTTGTACAGTTTGGGGACTACGTGTATGCTTGTCCCGAGGGGCTGCCTTCCCTTGACGGGTTAAAGGTAGTTCGTCCCGGCTTGTTTCTCGGTACGGTGAAGAAGCACCGGTTTGAGCCTTCGCATGCCCTGGCGCTGACGCTGCAGCCTGACGACGTGTATCTGCGGGTCAGGCTGCCAGCCGACGATCCGCTGGTGATCAAATATTTGAAGGGCGAAACGCTAGATGCGGACAAGCTGCAGATGGAGCTTGAGCAAGGCGCGCCCGCAAAAGGGTACTGTCTTGTTTGTGTGGAACGATTTTCGCTTGGCTGGGGCAAGTGGCAGAACGGCTTGTTCAAAAACGAGTACCCCGCAGGCTGGAGGTGGAGCTGAACGATGAAAACAAAGCAGCGTTTGGATAAAATATTAGCCCATATGGGTTTCGGTACGCGTAGTGAAATCAAGAGGCTGGTCAAGGCCGGGGAAGTGGAAGTCAACGGCAGTACGGTCAAGGACAGCGGGTTGCAGGTAAATCCGGCAGCCGATACGATCCTGGTTGCAGGGGAGCAGGTGGTATACCGGGAATACATATACGTGATGCTGAATAAGCCGCAGGGCGTCATCTCGGCGACGGAGGATACCCGGGAACGGACGGTCATTGATCTGCTACCTGAGGAATACCGCCATTTTGAACCGTTTCCGGTAGGACGGCTGGATAAAGACACGGAAGGCCTGCTGCTGCTGACCAATGACGGACAGCTTGCCCATCAGCTGCTTTCACCCCGCAAGCATGTGCCCAAAACGTACTATGCGGAGGTGGCAGGGCGTGTCGATAGCCGGGATGAAGAAGCCTTCGCCAAGGGAGTGACCTTGGATGACGGATATGAGACGATGCCTGCCAAGCTGGTTATTCTAAAGCAAGGCGATCCGGAGCAGAGCCAGCTGTCCAGGATCGAGCTGACGATTCAGGAAGGCAAGTTTCATCAAGTGAAGCGGATGTTCGAGGCGGTCGGGAAAAAAGTCGTCTATTTGAAGCGGATTACGATGGGACCGCTGCTGCTGGACGAGCATTTGCCTCTAGGGGGCTATCGCGAATTGACCGAGGCCGAGCTGGCCGCACTTCCCCTGGTGAAAAAGGAGTAGTTCAAATGAGACGGGCAAGGAGGGACAAAAGCCTTGAAGGTTGATCTTATCGCTCTTGATGTGGACGGAACGCTGCTGAATGACGATTATGAGCTGACGGACGAGACGAAGCAGGTGATTCGGGAGCTGCACGAAGGAGGCAGCCGGATTGTATTGTGTACCGGACGAAGCCCGCTTAACGCTATTCCGGTCATGGAGCAGCTTGGACTGGAAGGCTATCTGATTGCACACAATGGAGCGGCGACGATTCATTCGGTTACCAGAACAATGATTCATCATTATCCGTTCGAAGTGAGGGCGCTGGCTCCATTTGTGGATTACTGCCGGCAGGAACGGCTTCATTTTGACGTATGTACCCCGTTTGAGCTGCTGCTGGAAAGCTGGGACGAGGAGAAAAAAGAGATGTACGCCAAATATATGCTGTATCCGACTAAAATGGAGGATATTTACCAGTTAAGCGAACCTGTCGTCAAATTTACAGTGTATGATGCGGATATCGCTTTAATCGATGAAGTCGAGAATAAATGGAAGCGCATGGCAGAGGATGCTTTTCACATTACACGCGGCGGGGACTTTTTTGTGGATATGATGGACCGGCAGGCAACCAAAGGAAACGCGCTGCGGCATTTGGCGGATTATTTGGGGGTTCAGCGGGAGCGGGTGCTGGCAATCGGGAACTATTTCAACGATGTGGAGATGCTTCGTTTTGCCGGAACCGGGATTGCTATGGGCAATGCGCCGGAAGGCGTTAAGGAAGCGGCGGATGATGTGACACTCAGCAATAATGAAAACGGGGTGAGCGCGGCGCTTCGTAAATATTGTTTTTCATAAAAAAGGAGACGAGGAAGCAAGCCGGCCCGCATGCAGCGGACCGGCTTGCTTCGGTTGCATTCATTAGAACAGGCCGGCACGGGATACGATAACCAGCAGGATGAACAGAACCAGAATGACACCCGTCGATGTGAAGACTCCTCCAACTACAGACATAGTGATACCTCCCTGTTACGTGAGTTTCCGACAGGCTGCTGCGTGCAGGCATGAAATGCTGCTTGGTTGCACTCCGCCTTTCGGTACACATTATCATATGCCGGGCGAAGGCAATCGATTGGACATTTTCCGGGGATGCTTATATTTTGGGCAGGGGCGGGTTAAAATAATGCTGTAATTCCAAGTGTTGCCGAAAATAGGAAGCATTCTAATACCCGGGAGGAGAAGGCTTACATGGCGTTCATTCGTTTAAGGCCCGATATGAAGACGGCTGGCGGAGAAGTAAGTGATATTATTTATGACGGCTGCTGGGTTGGCACGATTACGCTGTTGTATCGGGAAGGGAGCCGATGCTGCGGCTCGGTACAGCTTGATGAAGATTCTCTGACACGCGGAGTGAAAAATAAGGTGGTCTCATTTGTCCAAGCCTACGTGCAGGAAGTCATTGATGCCGTGGATGCCGTGGAATGTGATGTGACGGTAACGTACAGCCCGCTGGACCATGTCATTGCCTCGGAGAATCGTGTCGGGGTCATCCGGAGCTGGCTTGACGGGGAAGATGATGATGCGGACCGGTTGGATTACGACAAGGATGTTCTGCCGCGATTTGATGATATTGACCCTTACGAGCGGGATGAGGTGGAGATGCAATCCGCCATGAAAGCTTCGGCGGGGCATAGCCGGTGGGAGCTCGTGCAGGTAGGTGAATCCCGCAACCGGGTGGAATATCACCTGTATGACGGAAAACAACAATGGCTGGCTGAAGGCTTTATGGTGCTGCAGGGGGCCGATGTGTACGGCGATGTCGTGTGGCGAATCGATCCGGAGGAAGGGCAGATTGAGCAGGCTGCCCATTTGATTGTGTCGGACTTTGATGAGAATCAAGTGGATTCCTTTGTAATCAATATGTACTATGAGGATGAGCTTGTAGAGAGCATAGAGCTGACGCACGAGGACTTGCTGGATTGGGAGGAGCCTGCCGGCTTGAACCGGCAGGAAATAGAGGATTATACGCTTGTGCTGGCGCGGGACGACGCCGGTACGCTCACCTACGAAATTTACGAGCAAGCCCATGGCGGGCTGCCGATCGGGACGGCAACCATAGACATCAGCCAGCGCCAGCTGACGGGCTTTATCGATTTCCGCGACCCGGAAGCCCGCAAGGACAGGGAGCAGATCGCGGAGCTGCTAATGCAGGAGCTGGATAAAGAGCAGGAGTATGAATCGCTCAACATCACGATGCTGGTCCGGAATAAGCCGATTGACGAGCTGCATTTCGAGGTGGAACAGGTGCATTAAAGCACAAGGCTGGTTCAGCTTCTCAGGTGAGGAAGCCCCCGGGCTTATCGGTTCAAAAGCCAAGGGGCGAATCCAGTTCTTCAAAAGACCTGGACTGACGAGATACGCTTCAAGCCGGATGAAGCTGGGGCATACCTTAGCCCGGCCAGCGGAGTCCTTTTGGGAAATGATTCTTTGCTTGTTCGCCGCTTACCTTGGCCCAGCCGAGCGGATAGCCGGCTGCCGTCACCAAACACCAGCCTGCCAGCTGACCGGGCGCCGGGAGGGCTTCTCCGCGCAAATAAGCGCTAATCTCAGGCGCATCAGCTTCATAATCGAGCGAACCGGCGGCTTGCTCTGCGCGAAGCGCGGCAGCCAGCGCATGAGCGGGCTCGATGCGCTGTTTTTTTACGGCAGCCAGGTGAAGACCCGGCCGCAGCACCTTCAGCCCATCCAGCAGAGCCGGCTGGAAGCTTCCGTTACCAGCCTGCGGCAGCCAGTAGAGCTGCTCTCCGAATAGCAGGGGCTGCCCGGGGGGGAGCTTCCATCCGGGAATACAATCGCGGGCAAACGCTTCAAATAAAAGCATGGCATCGGCCGAGGATTTGTCCTCCGGCTTTTTTTTGTGTTTACTCCGTTTGTCTGGTTTGACCGCCCGCAGATCCGCTTTGAGGGGCTGCCCGGCCTCCTCTTCGCCGCTCTCCGCAGTTTTGTCCAGCAACGCCACAAAATGCCCTTCGCCCTCCGCCGTATGCGGCCAGATACGTTCAATACGCCGTAGCGTAAATTGAGGATGGCTGTCCAAAAACGCATGGACGGTTTGTTCATTTTCTTCCGTATTAAACGTACAGGTGGAATAAGCCAGTGTGCCGCCTGGCCGAAGCATACGCGCAGCCTCAGCGAGAATGTCGGTCTGCCGGGCTGCGCACATGGTTACATGATCCGGAGACCATTCACCCATGGCTTCCGGGTCCTTGCGAAACATGCCTTCTCCAGAGCAGGGAGCATCCAGCATGATTTTATCGAAAAAGGAACGGAATCGGGCCGCAAGCTCCTGCGGGGAAGCGCTGGTGACGACAGCGTTCGTAATGCCCATGCGCTCCACATTTTCAGCCAGAATCTTGGCCCGCGCCGGATGGATTTCATTTGCAATCAGCAGTCCCTGGCCATGGAGCATCCCCGCGATTTGAGTCGTTTTGCCCCCGGGGGCGGCAGCCAAATCCAGAACGGTATCGCCAGGCTGAGGCTGGAGCAGCTCTGCGGCGGACATTGCCGAAGGCTCCTGAATGTAATACAAGCCCGCTTGATGAAACGGGTGCTTTCCCGGCCGAGCGGTATCCGGATAATAATAGCCCGTGGAGCACCAGGGGATGGGCCGCAGGCCGAAGTGTGATTGCAGCTCGGTCCAAACCGGGGAGTCTTCCTTGTGCAGCTTGAGCGGATTGAGACGCAATCCTTGCGTTCGCGGGGCGCCATAGCTGGCTAAAAATGCCGCCGCTTCATCTCCGAGCTGGCGCTGTATACGTGCTACAAAAGCATCGGGTAACTGGTAGGACATCAGAGCTATTCTCCTCTTGAGGCAGTGTCGGTACATCGTGAAAATTCCCGTCATAGCATGCGCAGAGCATGTCTATTTTCGGTGAATGCGGGTCGTTACCCATTATACCCAAACCGATGCATTGTGAGAAGCCGGGTGCGGTGGTATAATGAGGGGATAGTTTTTGAGCAGCATGGAGGAAGACCGATGCAGAGCAATGATCATATTAAAATTCCAATGGTAGAAATATTTGAAACCGTGGAGGGGGAAGGCACGCGGGCCGGATTTCCCACGGTATTTGTGCGTCTGTTCGGCTGTAACCTGCGCTGTGTGTGGTGTGACACCACCTACAGCTACCCGCCTGCCAAGGCGGAGAAGGTCATGGCGGTCCGAGATATCGTACGGGAAGTGGACTCATACCGTTCTACACATCTGTGCTTGACCGGCGGAGAGCCGCTGCTGTATGGCGAGAACTCTTTAGCCGTGATTGAAGGCCTGCTGACCATTGAGCGTCTGACGGATATTCACATTGAAACGAACGGCGCTGTCGATCTCGCTCCTTTCCTGGACAAGGTGAGCGATAACCGTGTACGGTATGTGATGGATTACAAGCTGCCGGATTCCGGGGAAAACGACAAGATGATAGAGAGCAATCTCAGCCTGCTTCGGCCGCAGGATGAATTAAAATTCGTTATCGGAACCGAGCGGGATTTTATGGCGGCCAAGGCGCTGCTGGAATCAACTCCGATTCACGCGCTTGCGCTGTTCAGTCCGGTGTGGGAGACGATGAAGCCTGCCCGGCTGGTCGAGCTGATGCTGGAGCACGGATTATCCAGTGTCAAATTAAATATGCAGATGCACAAAATAATTTGGGATCCGCAGATGCGCGGCGTGTAATACAAGGGATACGGCGAAGGCCCGGCACTCATGAAGCGGCCCAGCTGCCGCTATTGCAGCCGAGTGGTGCAAGCCGTAATCAGATTCAAGCATAGGGATAAATGAAAAAACGGGCTGTGAACAGCCCGTTCGCTTATAGGAGTGAATGGTCATGGGGAAGGCAAGTAAAAAAGCAGTGATTATTTTGAGCGGAGGGCTCGACAGCACGACCTGCATGGGTATTGCGCTGGATCAGGGGTATGAGCTGTACCCGCTGACGTTCGATTACGGGCAGCGGCACATAATGGAGATCGAGAACGCTCGTGCAGTTGCGGCATTTTATGGTACGGAGCAGCGGCATAAAGTCGTTCCGTTGAGCTTTCTCCGCGAGATCGGCGGCAGCGCACTGACTGACGATACCATTGATGTGCCGGAGGGAGAGGAAGCGGAGGGAGAAATTCCGGTCACTTATGTCCCGGGGCGGAACCTGCTGTTTCTGTCCATCGCCACCTCCTATGCCGAAGTCATCGGGGCGGAAGCCATCTATATCGGCGTCAATGCGCTGGATTACAGCGGGTATCCTGACTGCCGGCCTGACTTCATCCGGAAGGTGGAGGATGTCATCGCCGTCGCAACCAAGGTTGGCGTGGAGGGCAAGCCGATCACCATTCAAACTCCGCTTATCGAATGGACCAAGGCGGACATTATTAAGGAAGGTATGCGGCTTGGCGTGCCCTATAAGCTGACGACCTCCTGCTATAACGGCCATGATGAAGCCTGCGGCGTCTGCGACAGCTGTCGTTTGCGGCTGAAGGGCTTTGCGGCTGCGGGAGAGACTGATCCGATCCGCTATGCGAAACGGTAGCATACAGGATGGAACAAACCGGTTGTCAAGACAGACCCGAATGTGCCAAAATAAATAATCAGCACTGATTATCGTATGTTCCGCTTCATCTTGAGGCGGATGGCGAGCGCAAATCAGGCAGACCTGCTGTTTTCATGCGAAAACGGCAGGCTGTCCCGATTAGCGCTTTTTTTATTGTTCCCCGTCGGTGGATGACATGGATCGATATAACTCACATTCCGCACCCTGAGGATAAGCCAGCGAGTGGAATGTTGCAGTGAAAAAATAAGCTCAACGAGCTGTAGCGA